>JBIIGH010000108.1:0-8115 GCA_044236565.1 Algoriphagus sp.
TCTTACACCAGTGCTGTGGAGAAAGAGGGAGTAGAGCGTATCCAGGTTCATTTTTTTCAAAAATTTGTCACAAAATAACGCAATCGAAGCATCTTTGCAGTGAGCGCTCCGTTTTATTTTAATTGAGATGCTTCACACCATGCGAAAAATCCTTGTCCTTATTTTTTTATGGTTTTCTACGCCTGCATTAGCGCAGAAGGTCATGGAATTGGATCAGCGCAAAACCATTCAGGTGAATGGACAAGTCCTGCCGAATGGGCTTTCGATGGGAATCAATTCGGCCCAAATCCAAACGATGGACCTGACTGGGGATGGAAAAGAGGAGTGGGTGGTCTGGGACATCAATTCCCGGCAACTTCAAGTCTTTGAAAAAGTAGGGGAGCAGTTTCGTATTCGTCCCGAACTCAGCTACTTTTTTCCATCTGAGATCAGTGGATTTTTGCTGTTGGTTGATTTTGATCGGGATGGCAAAAAGGACTTGTTTACCTCGACTCCACTGGGCATCCGTGCCTACCGTAATACCGCTTCTGGGGCTCAGATTTCTTGGACACTGGCCCAAAATTTTCTCCGTCTGGAGGGAGCCAATAACATCCCCGCCAACAATCTGGATACCCCGCTACTGCAAGACTTGGATGGAGATGGGGATTTGGACTTGCTACTCTTCAATTTTGCCGTAGGCGACTACCTGGAATACTACCGCAATACCTCCGTGGAGAGCAAAGGGACTCCCGATATCGATGGCTTTGCTTTTCCGGTGAGGCATTGGGGCAACTTTGAGTTTTGTGCCTGTAATCAAATCAGCTTTGGGCTGACCTGTGACGGAAGGACTCTTGCTACACCTGCAGCTCCCCTAGATCAAGCCCGTGTCCAGCATGCAGGAGGGCATAGTCTCCTGTATCGGGACTTTACAGGCGATGGAATCCCAGACCTACTCTTGGGGAGAGAAGAATGCAGTACCCTTTATTTTCTACCCAATTCAGGGTCGACGGTAAGCCCTCGCTTTACTTCTTTTTCAAATCAAGTTCCAGGATTCGGTTCCTTGCCCGTATTTCCAAGATTCCATGTAGGGCAGTTCCTCGATGAATCCTTAGTGCTCAGTTTGAATACCAACGAAACGGCTGCGCCTTTTGGCATTGATTTCTCTCAGTCGATCGTCAAACTTGAAAAAGCTACCGGAATCCCTCGTGCTATCCTCCAAAATCAAGTATTGGATCTGGGTGAAAATACGCGCCCATTTTTTAGCGGAACTGCCTTTTCGGGAGAGTTGCTGCTAACTGCTAATGCGAAAAAAGGGGAGAAAATTGTCGGTCAGGCTTTTCGTTTCCGCTATTCTGGGAGCCAATTTGAGCTTCTGGACTCGGATTATTTGGGATTAGCTGCATTGGAACTCCTGGATATTTCCCTGCTTGAATTTTCATCCAGCAGCAAGGAAGTTGTTCTTTTTGCTACCGGTACTCGAAGGAGCAGCACTGGAATCCCAACACCCGTTTTGTTACGAAAGGAAGGCGCTTCTTGGGTAGAGTTTTCCTTGTCCGGCTTAAGTCTACAGTTGGGCGATCAGCTTTTGTTTTTTAGTTTCCAAGGTAAGGACGAACTGCTTGTAGCTTCTTCCACTGGGACGCTGACACGCTATGAGGTAGACCTTGTCGCAAAAAAGGCAGTTCGAAAGACCGCTAATTTTCTTGGATTTCAAGACAATCCTGCCAACCGCAATCTAAGTATTGCGATCGGCCAGGGGGAGCGCCCAAACTTGTATTCGGTAGATCAAAGTGGTCGGATCTTCCTTACCACTGACTTTCTCAATGCACCTGTTCGGGAGGAGGTGCTGGTTCGCATCCAAAACCAAGATGTTCCCCTACGCCTGGGTCGCTCCAACTGGCTTGCCGCGGTGAAATCTACTTTGGGAGAGGAAGAGGACCTTATTCTAGGTACCCGTGGAGGGGGGCTAGTTTACCTCAGCGCCGTAACTACTGACGGGGATGGAGAAGCAGAATTTTTAGTGAGCAGCTTTCCGAATCCAAGTTCCGGTTCCTTTCAGATTGTTTCTAATTTACCCGCTACTGGGCGGTTGGTTTCTTCTCTTGGTCAGGTGCTGCTTCCTGAAATAGTACTTTCAGCAAGGAGACCTGTCTTCCTAGATATCCCAAATCTGGCCCCTGGCATCTATTTTTTACAGTTGCAAACAAAGGACATGCAGACAGTTGTCCAAAAAATCTTAGTGAAGTAGCGTCTTCTGATCTTTACCCTTAAGCCGCTCGAATTTTTTTTACGCGGATCGACATAGAAAAAACCGCAGATTTTGTCTTTCAGGACATCCACTTTCTTTACTCTGGCTTAAGAAGGTAGGGATTGAAGTTCAATTTAATGAGCTGTGAACGGTGGTCTGTTAGCCGTTGACCTGTTATTCGTTGACTTGCTTGCCAACATAAACCAAAAAAGCTAGTTTAGAAATTCAAATCTACGTTACATGAAAAACATTCTTTTTGCAGGCCTCAGCCTTCTACTCCTGTGGAGCTGCCAATCTGGGCCAGCGCCTGCCGATCAAGTCTTTATCAATGGAATTGTCTACACCGTGGACGAATCCAATCCCAAGGTGGAGGCGGTGGCCGTCAAAGATGGATTGATCCTTGCGGTCGGCACCACAGCAGAAATTCAGGCCTATGTGGGGGGCGATACCGAGGTGATTGACCTTCAAGGCAAGACCATGACCCCGGGAATCATTGAATCTCATGCCCACCTGATGGGGATTGGCTACAACAAACTCGAAATCGACTTGATGGGGGTGAAGACCTACGAGGAACTCATCCAAAAAGTAGAGGAAGCCGCAGCTATTGCTAAACCTGGGGATTGGATTACAGGCAGAGGATGGCACCAAGACAAGTGGCTCAAAATGCCAGAAAAGACTGTAAAAGGCTTTCAAACCCACGAGGCGCTCAGTGCTGTGAGTCCAAATAACCCCGTATATCTTGCCCATGCCTCAGGCCATGCCTCCTTTGTGAATCAGAAGGCGATGGACCTGGCAGGCATCACGCCTTTGCGCAGCGAATCCCCAACCCAAGAAGTGGAGGGTGGAGAGGTGCTGCGCGATGAGCTAGGAAACCCTACCGGGGTCCTCGTGGAGCGTGCTTCAACTTTAGTGAGCAAATTGATTCCTGAAACTACCCCTGAAAAAGACGAGGAGGCACTGACGCTTGCCTTGAAAGAGCTTGCTGAAAAGGGAATTACCTCCTTTCACGATGCAGGATCAGGCCAGGAGGTCATCGATCTAGTTCAAAAATTTCAAAAAGAGGGCAAGCTCACCGCCCGCATGTACATCATGCTTACCGGCAGGCAGCCCGACTTGTTGGAAGCTTGGTATAAAAAAGGCCCAATGATTGACCCGAACCATTGGGTGACGGTACGTTCGATCAAACTCAATTGCGATGGGGCATTGGGTCCTTGGGGAGCTTGGTTGCTGGAGGATTATTCGGATAAGCCTGGACATCGCGGCCACGAGACTTTGCCCATGTCAATAGTGACTGAGGTTTCAGAGCGAGCGCTGCCACTTGGATTCCAGGTTTGTGCTCATGCGATTGGCGATCGTGCCAACCAGGAGATTTTGGATCGATTTGAAGCCGCTCTGGCCAAAAACCCAAAAGCTACCGACCACCGTTTCCGCATCGAGCATGCGCAGCACTTGCACCCAGATGATATTCCTCGATTTGGGAAACTGGGCGTGATTGCGGCCATGCAGGCGATTCACTTGAGTTCGGACCGCCCTTGGGCCATCGACCGCTTGGGCGAAAAGCGCATCATCGATGGGGCATACGTGTGGCAGAGTCTGTTTAAAACTGGTGCACGCATTGCCAATGGGACCGATGCTCCGGTGGAACCCGTGGATCCGCTTCCATCTTTTTATGCTTCCGTGACCCGCAAGACCCTTCAAGGTCTGCCGGAAGGGGGCTACGAAGGAGATCAAAAAATGACCCGAGAGCAGGCACTCAAGTCCTATACTTTGGATGGAGCCTATGCCGAATTTGAAGAAAAATTTAAGGGTTCAATTGAGGTGGGCAAAGCCGCTGACTTTACGGTTTATGACAAAAACATCATGGAAATTCCGGAAGATGAAATCCTGCAAGCCAAGGTACAGTTGACCGTGGTAGGAGGAAAAGTGGTGTACAAAAAGTAACAAACCTACCCAACTCATCTTACGAAGGCCTGTCAGATTTTAATGCTGACAGGCCTTTTTTTGAAACAATTATTTTTGTATTTTGAATTAATTTACGTTTATTTAAAATAACAAAAAAATTTTAAAAAAACATAAATAAAATTTAAAAATTAAATTATTGTATTTTTTAAATATTATTTGTGCCACACGATTGATTTTCAAGTTTCTTTTTTAGTGAAAATCGGCTGTTTAGGTGTTTTTGATAGGGTTCTATTTTTTAATTGAGAAGCTAAGATGACGGGAATGAAGTTTTATGAACGGTACAAGCTCTTGATTGAGCTGATTGAAAAAAGGAAGACGGGAAGTCCTAAAGAGTTAGCATTAAAACTTGGCATTAAGGAGCGGATGGTTTACAATGTGATCGATGATTTACGGCTTACTTTGGAAATTGGCATTCGCTTTTCAACTGAAGAGAATTCCTATATTTTTTCTAATAAAAGTGATTGACTGCAAGGAAATTGCAGTGGGTTTGATTGAAATTAGATTCATAAATAATAGATAAAAGTTTAACTCAAATCTAACTGCGGCAATTCTTCGCCAGGATCTAATTGAGAAGTAGATGGTTTCTGCTTGAATTTTTTAATGAAAACTCACCTTAAATTTTTAGTCAAATGAATCGTCAAATAAACTCTTTCATAGGCCTTTTTCTTGGGGTGCTTCTTTTTTCCAGTTGTGAAAATGTCTTAGAAATACCCGAGAATAAAAATTTCAATTCAGAGCTCGGTGAATATTTAGAATCCGCTGAATTTGTTTCTTTTCAATCCTCATTTCCTGACTTTAGCTCAAAACTCAATTTCGAATTGTTAAAAAAAGTAAAGTTAAACGAAAATGAGGTACTTTACTTGGTTCCAACTCGGCTTGAAAATTCTAAGATTGGGATATTGAATATTATTAAAAATAAAGAGGGAAAATTTAAGCCGTTTTTTGAGTTACGTACGTTTAAGAATGAGATGCAGTCTGCCACCCTTGAATACTTTACAATAGACGGATTTTCAATTTTAAAAATCAATGCAAAAAAGGAAAGTCCAGGGAAATTTTATTCTATAGAATTTCCAGAGATTTCAAATAACGCAAGAATGTCCAGCTGTACTGGAGATTGCTATAAAACTGCTGTAGAAATTTGTGATGGTGATGGAGATTGCAAATTACTGTGTGATCTACTTGATCTTGGAGGGCTTTGTACCGTATCTATTGCAGTTGCTTGTATCATTCATTGTTGGTAATTAAACTAAGAAAATTTATGGAAATTATAATCGGAGTTCTTTTGGCTTTGAATATCGGAGCGATCATTTACGCCCTTTTCGATATCCTAAATAGTAACTTTAAAAAACCGAGGCAGGTAAAGACAGGCTGGATTTGGGTGGTGGTGTTTTTTCAAGGCCCTGGATCATTGCTTTATTTTTTGACAAAAGATCAAAAGTAGGTTTCTGCTTAAGTAAGCCCTGCCTTCCTTTGGCTCTTTTTTGCCTAATCTTCTTTTGAAATCGAAAAGGGGGATCAACTGATCCCCTTTATTTTTCTGTAGGTGTTGTTGCTTTCTATTTTGTGGTGTTGTGAAAATCTCATAATATACCTGCTGATTAGCACTTCACTCCATGAAAAAAATCTTCCTCCTCTTCCTCCTTGCGTTGGTTTCAATCTCCATCGCGCAGGCTCAAGTACAGGCACCTATCTCGATGTCTTGGAAAGACGTAGCCACCTGGAAATCCATGCCCAGCTCTGGCTTCAAACTTTCTCCTGATGGGCAATGGATGGCCTATGTGCTCACAGGCATCGAAGCCGATGGGGAATTGATTCTTCAAAAAGTGGCCGATCCAAGCAGCAAAAAGTCTTTTCCAATCGGAAATACTTCTTTCGCCAGTTTTGAGTTTAGCGACAACAGCCAGTGGATTGCCTTCAAAGAATTTTCCAAGTTCACCGAAAAGCAGGCCAACGAAAAAGCAAATGGAAAGCCGCTCAAGGAAAAACTCCACTTGATTCAATTGGCCTCTGGAGACAAAAAGACTTTCGCGGGAATTTCAGGGTATTACTTTAATGGCGAGGCGGCATCACACCTGCTGATGACCCTTCCCAAGGAAGGAAATGGAGATTCCAAAGGCTCGGATGTATTGCTGTATCACCTTGCCACAGGCAAATCCCAAAACCTGGGTAATGTCCGTGAGCAGGCTGTAAATAAAAAAGGCAGCCATCTCGCCTATACCGTAGATGCAGCCAACTCTCAAGGCAATGGACTCTACCTACTCACCTTGGCGACTAACGCTATCCAAGTTCTAGAATCGGATGAAGCAGGATACCAGGGCATCAACTGGACGGATAAGGGGGATGCCTTTGCGGTTCTCAAATTCAAAAAGGATAAGAAATACAAACAAGAAAAAGGGGCGGTACTTGGCGTAAAAAACCTGTCCAATCCACAGGTAACGCTGTACGATCCCGCTTCAGACAGCCTTGGATTTGATCCAAACTTCACAATCAGCCCCAACAAACGGCCGATGTGGTCGGATGACCTGACGCGCCTCTTCTATGGAATTCACCCGTTGGTGTTGGCGGAGAAAGTAATGGCCAAGCAGGAGGTAAACCAAGATTCAGTGCAACAAGCCGAGGTAGCGAATCTTGAAAAAATTAAGGCAGATTCTACCATCAAGTCTGTTTCCGATCTTCAAAAAGCCATTGCCAAACTCAATACTGGCGCCTCTCCCGAGAAGAAGGCCTCCGGCGCCAAGAAGCCTGAGATGACCATCTGGCATTGGGAAGACGATCGCATGCAATCCAGACAGCAGGTGATGGAGGGGATGGATAAAAACACGAGTTTCTGGGCAGTGTACGACCCGGCTACCAAAACCCATTTGGCACTGCAAGACAGCAGCCTCCGGGAACTCAACCTTTTGCCACAGCAACGCCATGCACTGGGTTCAGATCAAGGTGCCTATGAATTGGACAATAACCTGAACGGACAGACCTACCTGGATTATTTCCTCGTCGATGTGGCTACAGGTGCGAAAACCTTGCTTTTGGAGAAATTTTACCAGCCTACCTTTGCCTCCATGCCTCGGCCCTCTACCGATGGTAAAAAGTTGCTCTATGGCAAGGATGGGCATTTTTATGCCTACGATATCCTTGCGCAAACCCACAGCAACTTGACCGAGAAGCTTCCGGTCTCCGTGGTCGATGTGGATGAAGATGAAAACCTCGATAAGCCACTCCATAACCCGCTCGGCTGGAGTAGTGATAGCAGGTATGTGTTGATCCGCGATGGTTGGGACATTTGGCAAATTCCAATGTCCAGCAAAGAAGCCGCCATCAACCTCACCCAAAATGGGAAAGCCCAACACATTCGGTACCAGTACCGGGTCAACTTGAATGCAGATGAAAAAGGGATAGACCTGAGCAAGCCCCTGTACATTCGCCTCTATGGGGAGCGAAACAAAAAAACTGGAATAGGTACCCTTTCCCCTGCCAAAGCAGGTCTTGCCCCAGGGCTGAAAGTGCTACTTTGGGAAGATGCAAATATCCAAGGTTTAGCGAAAGCGAAAAAGGCAGGGGTATTTACCTACACCAAAGAAAAGTTTAATCAGCCAACCCAAGTATTCCTTACGGATGCCACCCTAAGCAATGCCAAACAGGTCACCGAAAATGCCCCCGATGCGGGCAAATTTACCTGGTCTTCAGGAGTTAAGTTGGTGGACTACGTAACCGTTAAAGGAGATTCCCTACAAGCAGCATTGCTGCTTCCTGCTGGCTATCAGGAAGGGAAAAGTTACCCTACTATCATTTACTACTACGAAAAGCTCTCTCAAAATCTGCACAACTGGTCCAATCCATCCTACAGCGGTACGGGTTGGAATCCTAGCGTCTACACGAGCAACGGCTATGCGGTGCTGATGCCAGACATTGTGTACAAATTGGATGAT
>JBIIGH010000109.1:0-8092 GCA_044236565.1 Algoriphagus sp.
ACTACCTCAACCTGGGTAATCAAAAATCCGAATACCAATTGAAGGGAGATGCCAATGGCAACCAGCCTCCAATCAATCTTTTTTCGATTCGCCGAAAATAGAAAAGCCACCAACACAATGACAAAAATTCCGAAAGAGCCTCTTAAAATTTCCATACAATAGATTAAACCAATTTTTAAAAATAGGCCAATCCTCCGCAAGAAAAAAGCCCCGAAGTATTTTGGGGCTTAAAAATTTAGTTTCGCTTGTTTATTTCATCCCGAATCCGGGCAGCTTTTTCGTAATCCTCATCCAAAATGGCTTTATCCAGCAACGAATTCAACTTGTCTAAGCTAAAATCCTTCAATAAACTTTCTTTGGGCGCAGCACCTTTACTCGCTACGGATTTACTTGGCTTTTTGGCCTCTTCCTTCTTGTCCTCTTCAGAGAATTCAATTCCTGCTTCAGACAGTACTTTCTCTGAGCAGAAGATGCCAGCACCAAATCGTACCGCTATGGCAATGGCATCTGAAGGTCTACTGTCGATTTCGACTAGCGCCATCTCACTCTTGCTGTGGATTTTGGCATAAAAAACGCCTTCCTTAAATTCAGAAACAACTATTTTCTCAATTTCAAACTGAAAGCTATCGGAGAAAGATTTAAACAAATCGTGAGTCATTGGTCGATTCGGGACAATTTTCTCAATCTCAATGGCAATGGCTTGTGCCTCAAACATGCCAATGACAATCGGCAGCCTACGCAACCCATTTACCTCTCCCATCACCAAAGTAAAGGAACCCGATTGGGAGTGGTTGGACGAAAGCCCTAAAATTTCCAGTTCTACCAGTTTTTCCACAAAAATTATTGTGCCGCTTTAAGTGCCGCAGTTAGTTGAGGTACTATTTCAAATGCATCCCCCACAATCCCGTAATCTGCTGCCTTGAAAAATGGCGCTTCAGGGTCTTTATTAATCACCACGATGCATTTAGAGGAATTAACCCCCGCAAGATGTTGAATCGCCCCTGAAATTCCAACGGCAATGTACAAAGTTGGCGCAACTTTAACACCAGTTTGTCCCACGTGCTCGTGGTGAGGGCGCCATCCGATATCAGAAACCGGCTTGGAACAGCCTGTCGCAGCACCTAAGGTTTTGGCAAGCTCCTCAATCATGCCCCAGTTCTCCGGGCCTTTCATACCTCTACCTCCAGAAACTACAATGTCTGCCTCAGGCAAAAGAACCTCACCTGTAGCTCGCTCGGTTGCGCTAATCTTGGAAGCAAAATCCGACTCAGGAATCGCAACCGCAAATGTTTCCACCTGCGCCTTGGCCCCATCCAACTTTTGGTCGACGGCATTCTTTTTGATTGCCAAAATTTTCTTAGCAGTAGTAACCGTCGTATCTGCAAATGCTTTTCCGGTGTAAATACTTCTTTTCACTACAAATCCGCCTTCCAATCGTGGAAGCTCCACCACATTGGATACCAAGGCAGCCTGCAACTTAATGGCCAAGCGAGCTGCTACGGCATCTCCTAAGGAGGATTTGGCCAAAATCAGGGTACTTGCTCCAGTGGATTCAAAGGCTTGCGCTACTGCACTTGCATGGGCTTGAATAACTCCTGCATTGAGACGCTCATCTGAGATGTGCAGCACTTTTGCAGCTCCTGCTTCTCCGATAGAAGCCAATTCATTGGAATCCAAGGTACCCAAAGCCACCGCAACTACTGCTCCCTCACCTGTTATCGCTGCTAAGGCATACCCATAAGAAACTGCTTCTAAACTGGTTTTTTTAATTTTTCCAGCCGACTGTTCTACATATACTACAATTGACATATCTATTTGACTTAGAGTGAATTGAAAAAATTGAATTAAAGTACTTTTGCTTCGTTTTTGAGCAAGCGTACGAGTTCTGAAACTTGATCTTTATCTACCAATTTAACAGATCCTTTGGCAGGTGGCAATTGGTAGGCACTAGCTTCAGCCTGAGTTTCTTGGCTCACTGGCTCCACCACTACCAAAGGCTTGGTGCGTGCAGACATGATCCCGCGCATGTTCGGAATTTTCCATTCGGCAATAGGCTCCTGGCAACCTGCAATCAATGGCAATTGTGCCTCAAGGTGCTCTTTTCCGCCTTCAATCTCCCGAGCCATCTTTACAGTCCTACCTTCCAACTCCAGTTTCATCACAGGAGAGAAAGAAGGCATTCCCAATAACTCACCAACCATTCCATGCACCATCCCTCCATTGAAATCAATGGATTCTCTTCCCATCAAAATCAACTCATAGCCTCCTGCTTTCGCAAAATGAGCGATCTGCTGCGCCACGAAAAAACTGTCTTTTGGAAAGGAATTAACCCGGATCGCATCATCGGCTCCAATCGCCAACGCTTTTCGCAAGGTAGGCTCCGTTTCTACCTCACCTACATTCAATGCTGTAAGTGTACCTCCAGTTTGATCTCGAAGTTCTACCGCCCTAGCCAAAGCATAATCATCATAGGGACCAATGATAAATTGAACACCCGTGCTGTCAAACTTGGTATTGTTGGAAGTAAATTGAATCTTGGAAGTCGTATCGGGAACATGGGTGATACAAACTAGAATCTTCATTGGTTTAGCGTTTGGTTATTTAGATTTATTATTGCGTGAAAATAACAGGCAGGCGTTAATTAAAAAAACTATTCATGCGCAATTTGGAGCGAATCAAACTTCTGAAAGACTACTGTGCCGAGGAACCACAAAATCCTTTCAACTATTATGCCCTGGCCTTGGAATACCGAGAATCCGAAAAAGCGGAAGCAGCCCATCTATTTGATTTTGTAGTGGTTAATTTCCCAAATTATCTCCCGGTGTATTTTCCAGCTGCCCAATTTTTCTTCGAAAATGAGGAACACCAAAAAGCCAAAAATCTTTTTGAAGTAGGAATTGAACTTGCCCATGCGCTACAAGACGAAAAAGCAAAAAAAGAGTTGAGCAATGCCTACCAGAATTTTTTGTTTGAAACCGATTTGGAATGATTTCCTTACAAAGGCTCTAGCCTGTTAGGGAACAAGCACAATTTTACCAAACTGTGCACCCTCCTTCATTCGATCAAGTGCCAATGCTGCCTCGTGTAACGGGAAAACTGCATCTATCCTTGGCTTCAACTGCTGTCGATCCACAAGTTCAAGCATTTCCGCAAAATCCTGATCGGTTCCCATGGTGGTACCGATCAACTGAAGTTGATTCCAAAATAGCTTCCGAGCTTCCAATTGTGGAGGATTGCCCCGAGTGGCTCCGTAGAAAACCAATCTCCCACCCGGCTTGGCAATATTCATCAATTGGGACAGCGTATCTCCTGCCGCACCGTCTACAATTAAGTCCATTCCTCCAGAGGATTCAAGTGCCGCAGCACTCCAGTTGTCCACCCCATAATCAAAGGCATCTGTAGCGCCTAAAGCTAGCGCTGCTGCTCTTTTTTCAGGACTACTGCTACTGACAAAAAGTTTTCCGCCTAAGGCGAGTACAAATTGCGCTGCGAACTGGGCTACTCCTCCCCCAATGCCTGTGACAAGTACTTGTTCCCCCGCTTTCAATTTGCCTTGAACTGCCACAGCCCGGTAGGCAGTGAGTCCAGCCAAGGGTAGAGCTGCCGCTTCCTCCCAACTTAAGTGACTCGGCTTTGGAAAAACGCGGTCTGCAGGTACTGCCACATACTCCGCAAAGGTGCCATTTCTGGGCATTCCGATGATTTCGAAATTTTTCCCTTGCGCCTTTTCATTATCTCCCCATTGAAGCGCAGGATTCAGCATGACCTCTTGACCAATTAGCTTGGGATCAACCGATGCTCCTACTTCTTCAACAATTCCTGCTGCATCAGAACCCAGTACTATTCCATCCTTGATATTGGGATACAATCCTTTTCTGCACCATTCGTCCCGGTGATTTAAGGCAGCTGCCTTGATTCGAATAAGCACCTCATTGGGCTGACAAACCGGTTTGGGCAGCGTTACAAATTCAATTTTTGAGTCTGAAGACCGCTGAAGTACAATCGCTTTCATTGGAAATTAAAAGGGTGCAGGTTCATCTCCGCCTAAAAATGCATTTCCAATATCTCCTTCGTTTGCCTTACTCGAACGCATCAAAGTTTGATCGCTATCAAAGGTACTCACCCCAGAAGCACCGGAGGTAAACTTGCGTGAATAGCCAATCTCAGAAGCCTGGGGGTTTTGAAAGCCCATGCCCCCATCCAAGTCTGTAAACTTGGTGTATCGACCGATAAATCGAAGCTTGATGTTCTCCAAGGAACCATTTCTGTGCTTGGCAATGATTACCTCACCTACACCTGCAGTAGATGCTCCTCCCTCATCTTCCGTGATGCCATAGTATTCAGGTCGATAAAGAAACATGACCATATCCGCATCTTGTTCGATGGCTCCAGATTCACGAAGGTCGGATAGCTGTGGACGTTTGTCTCCACCACGAGTTTCTACCGCTCTTGAAAGCTGCGAAAGTGCAATCACAGGAATGCTCAATTCCTTGGCAATCTTCTTTAAGGCTCGAGAGATACTCGCAATTTCTTGTTCACGATTTCCTCCAAATCCTCCTTTGGAATCTCCAGACATCAATTGGAGGTAATCCACAACCACCATCTGTATGTCGTGCTGGGCTTTTAATTTTCGGCACTTTGCACGCAATTCCAGGATGGATAAGGCTGGAGTATCGTCCACAAATAGTGGAGCTTTAGAGAGCTTGGCCGTTTTGTGTACCAACTGTGCCCATTCGTGGTCGGCCAAAGTTCCTTTTTTGATCTTGTCAGAATCTAGCTCTGCTTCCGATGAAATCAATCGATTGACCAACTGCACGGAAGACATCTCCAAGGAAAAAATCGCAACGGGTCGGTTGTGATCTACCGCAGCATTGCGGAGCACCGAAAGTACAAATGCCGTCTTACCCATAGCTGGACGTGCTGCAATGATTACCAGATCAGATTTCTGCCAACCGGAGGTAACCCGATCCAAAGCCGTGAATCCAGAAGGAACACCTGTTAAGCCATCCTTTTGATTTTTTCTGATCTCCAACTCCGCAATCGCATCCCGCATGATGGAACTCATGTTTGCGTAATTCTTGCGGATATTTTTCTCTGAAATTTCAAATAGCGACTGCTCCATTGCATCCAACAGCTCAAAAACATCGGTTGTGTCTTCAAACGCATCTTTTTGGATAGTCGAGGAGATTCGGATCAACTCTCGTTTGATGGATTGCTCCGTGATGATACGGGCATGGTATTCAATGTTAGCAGCAGAGGCTACTTTTGAGGTCAACTCAGTGATGTAAAATGCTCCTCCGGCTACCTCCAAGGCTCCATTTTTCCGGAGTTGGGTGGTTACGGTCAACAAGTCGATGGGCTGACTCTCGGTAAACAAATCCAAAATAGCCTGAAAAATAACCTTGTGCGCTTCCTTGTAGAAACTCTCGACCTTTAAAATATCTATGACATTAGTCAAGGCATCCTTTTCTAGCATCAAGGCACCCAATACAGCTTCCTCAAGTTCAATCGCCTGCGGGGGAACTTTACCTAAATAGTTCGTTGGATTATCAAAAGAAGGCTTTTTACGGTATCTACCGGTGGGCGGGGTATTTTCAGTCATAATTCAAATTTACCTGCTACAAGTCAAGAGTTTTAAACAATTTTTCCCATAGTTATCAACAAGGCGAATGGTCCACTCAATAAAACCCCATCATGCTCAAATAAGCAGTTTAGGCTAGTTTAAAATTGGGTACGAAACCAAATGCCAAGCTACTGAAAATAGAAAAACTTATTGAACCTGGAGCTCCTGCTGCAAGATTTTATCCCTAAGTTTGACTACCAATATAAATTCCGATTTATTCCCCATGAAACACTACCATTTCATTGCTATTGGAGGCGCGGTCATGCATAATCTTGCACTTGCCCTGTTAGAAAAAGGCTACAAAGTCACCGGTAGCGACGATGAAATCTACGAACCATCCAAAACTCGCCTTCAGAAAGCAGGAATCCTTCCTGCTGAACAAGGCTGGTTTCCAGAAAAAATAAGTGCCGATCTAGATGGAATTATTTTGGGCATGCATGCCCGAATCGACAACCCAGAACTTATTCGTGCGCAAGAATTGGGAGTACCAGTCTACTCTTTCCCAGAATTCATTTACAACCAAAGCCAAGCAAAGAAACGGGTAGTGATTGCTGGTTCCCACGGGAAAACCTCCATCACTTCCATGATTCTACATGTACTCAAGGATCAAGGAGTTGATTTTGACTACTTGGTAGGTGCACAAATCGAGGGCTTTGACCTGATGGTCCGCCTATCGGATGCACCCATTATCGTGATTGAAGGAGATGAATACCTCACCTCGCCCATCGACCGTACGCCTAAGTTTTTTCATTACAAGCACGACATCCTTTTGGTCAGCGGCATTGCTTGGGATCATTTCAATGTATTTCCAGATTTTGAGGACTACAAAAGGCAGTTTTCCCTACTCATGGACCGAACCCCTACCTCGGGTAGCCTGATCTATTGTAGTGCAGATACATTAGTAAACGAAGCAGCGGAAAAGTCTGCAGGTCAAGGAATCAAAATAGGCTATCAAGCCCATCCTTCACGAATTGACGCTGGAAAAACAACCTTGATTACCCCTACTGGAGAAGTTGAAATTGGCGTTTTTGGGGAGCACAACCTTCAGAACTTGCAAGGCGCACTTCACATTTGCGAATCGCTTGGGCTCTCTCCTGAAAAATTCTATACCTCAATCCAAAGTTTCAAAGGTGCAGCCAAACGACAGGAGATTGTTGTCCAGCACGATACAGGTATTCTATTCCGCGATTTTGCACATGCTCCATCCAAATTGAAAGCAACGGTGAATGCAGTAAAAAATCAATTTCCTGCCCGCCGCCTCCTTGCCGTACAGGAATTGCATACCTACTCCTCCCTCAACCCTCAATTTCTTCCCAACTATGCGCACAGCATGGATCTGGCTGATGTGGCGATTATCTACCTCAATCCCCATGCTGTAGCCCTCAAAAAATTGGAATTGATGTCCGAAGAAATGCTTCGAGAAGGATTTAAACGACAAGATCTAATGCTATTTACCGAAAGTGCTGCCTTGAGCGATTACTTGCTTGCGCAAAACTATACAGACACCAACCTCCTACTCATGAGTTCGGGGAATTACGACAACATGAACCTCGAACCACTTAAACAAAAATTTCTAGCGCATGCATCTTAACCTAAAAAATTCCATCGCATTTTTTGATTTGGAGGCTACTGGCATCAATGTCTCCACCGATCGAATTGTGGAAATATCAATCGTCAAGTTAAACCCGGATGGAGGCCAGCAGATCTATACCCGTCGGGTAAATCCAGGCGTTCCCATTCCTTTGGAAGCTTCCTTAATCCATGGCTTGTACGACAAAGACCTCAAAAATGAGCCCTACTTTAAAGATTTAGCTCAAGAAATTTTTCAATTTTTAGGAATGAGTGATTTGGCTGGATTCAATGTCCTCAAATACGACATTCCCTTGTTGGTGGAAGAGTTTCTACGGTCTGGAATCGACTTTGATCTCGACAAACGAAATCTGCTGGATGCCCAAAAGATCTTTCACTTGATGGAGAAAAGAAACTTGAGTGCTGCCTACAAATTCTATTGTGGAAAGAAACTAGAAAATGCGCACAGTGCGGAAGCAGATACACTGGCTACAGTGGATGTTTTCCGGGCTCAAATCGAACGATACCTTGGCGAATCCGTGGAGGATCTACAGGGCAATACCCTGGGTGTGTTTGAAAACGACATGAAAAAAATCCATGCTTTAGTCAATGAACGCATGGTAGATTTAGCGGGTAGGTTTGTATTCAATTCCCAAGGCCAAGAAGTTTTCAATTTTGGGAAGCACAAGGGCAAAACAATCGATCAAGCCTTGAAAGAAGAGCCTGGCTACTACGAATGGATGATGAAGGGAGATTTTCCTTTGGACACCAAACGGAAACTAACTCAAATCAAGTTACGGGGTTTTAATGCCCGTTAATTATCAATTTGCATTTCAAAAAAACAGGCTTGAGAATATCTCAAGCCTGTTTTTTTTAGTTGGAATCTTCATAGTATTTCAT
>JBIIGH010000110.1:0-8086 GCA_044236565.1 Algoriphagus sp.
CTTTGAGTGCATCCATAGCACGCATGTCTCCGCTTGCGATGGACCAAAGCTCCCAGTGGTAGCCCAATCCTTGCAGCTGTCCGTGGGAACCTACCCCAGCTAGACCGCCTTGCTTGATGATGGAATTGACTCCTTGTGCATGCTTTTGGAAGACATGGTCTTCTGGTGCAAACCAACCGCCTAGTCCGCCTACTCTTCTTCGTGCTTTCTCATTCAGCTCGTTGTATGGGGTAAATCGGTTGAGCTTCACGTCGTGAAGTGGACTTTCGGTGGTGTAGTAGTAGTTTTCTGCCCATGGGCCACCGTAGGATACCAACAAGGTAGGCGTGTAGGCCATCTTGCTTTTTGCGATCGTTTGCGTCACGTCGCTGTACAGTGGGAATACTGGGATGGAGTGCTCGTGACCTGGATAGCCGTCAAACAGCTGGGTCATGTTGAGCTTGTAGTCCAAGCCTCCCTCGGTAGTTGGCATCAACTGCTGCTCTTTTGCAGCCATGATTACCCACTGTCGGTGCTGTCTGTTTCCTACCAAGTACATTTTGATGTACTGGGTATTGTAGTATTTGCTGTACTGCTTGAGGACAGATTTCGTTTGCTCCAAAGACTTCAAGTTGTACATCCAGTACCCTACTCCTGGGCCTGTGGAATACACTCTTGGACCAGGAACTACCCCTGCTTCCACCATGTCGCCATAAGTAAGTACATCGGTAGTGGCAGTCTGAGGATCTCTCGTGGTGGTCACGCCATAGGCCAGGTTGGCGGCATAGATCCACACGGAGTTTTTATGCAATCCCCAAGTAGGCCACATGTGCGCGTGGGTATCGATAAATCCAGGAGTAATGGTCTTGCCCGTGGCATCGATTACTTGCGCTCCTGTCCCATCCAGGGTGCCGGTTTTGCCGACGGCCTTGATGCGGTTGTTCTCGATTAAGATGTCTCCTTGCTCGATGACCTCGTCGCCTTTCATGGTGAGGATGCGCGCATTTTTAAGTAGAATGCTTCCTTTTGGCATGTCCTTGGCAAAGAATACCTTCACCTGGTGCTCCATTGGGCTGTAGGTTTCTTTCTTTTTGAGGTCAGCTTTGTGGAGGCTGTCTGCCTTGGATTTTTCCTTGTCGGCTTTGAAAAGAGCCTCTATTCGTTTCTTATCTGCTTTTGCTAAGGAGTCTGCAAGTTTTACTGCTCCTTCGCCCTTGGCTTTCAAGGTGCTTACGCTGTCTGCATCAAAGCGTACCTTTTCTTTCTTAGCGGTCTTCACGGAGTCTTCAATAAAATCCGCTCTAGACAAATCATACACCCAGTGTCCATTACCTAGAGACCAGTGTACTTTCTTCCCATTTGCCTCCCAATACGGCCATTCTCCGCCGATTTCGGTCAGCTGACGGGCAGGGAAGCTACTTGCACTTGGCTCGGATACATTGATGGTAGGTACCTTGCCTGCTGTTGGGATAGTAACCACATAGACGTTGTTGTTGATTTGTGCCAAAGCCTGGTTGCCTACAGGAGCCATGTAAATGGTGCTTGCGCTGGCGGGCATCATGTTGGGTTCACGGGAATTGGATCCTTCAGGGAGCATGCAGTAGTTGACTGCATCTGCATTCGAAAATGCCTTGCCCATTACGTAGCGCACATCTTGGCTGTGTCCATGTCCTGCATGATCCGGATCGGCAGCCGATCCAAAAGGAGTGATGCCGGTGATTCGAGCAAGTATTTTCTCATCCGTTCCATCCCACTTCACGCTTAGTAGTGCTCCCCCTCCACCGTTGAGGAAGATTCTGCTTGTATCCTGGGTAAAGTGCGCATTGCCGTAGTTGCCGGCATCCATGATTTTGCGGAACGTACCTCCGCTAGCAGGGATCCATACCAATTCTCCTTCAGAACCATCCACAAAAGGACCTTCTGCTTCGATCAAGGCTCTTTTTGGACCTTTGAATACAAGAATTCTATTTTTTGGTCCCCAAACTGGGCCAGAATAGTAGGCATATTCGTTGGAAACCTTGCTTACGACACCCTTATCTCCGAGTGTAGCTTTGTAGAGACTGCCTCCATTTTTTTCTTCCCAGGTCACAAATGCCAATTGGGTGCCCTCTGGATTCCAGGTAGGCATGGCTTCAGTAAACTCATTTTTGGTGACTCTTTTTGGCAACCCATTTGGGTAGTCCATTACATACAATCTGTTGAGCACGGTAAAGGCCAATTTCTTCCCATCTGGAGAAGGCACGGCATCACGAATCTGGTTGGCCAGCTTGTGCGTGCTGTCTTTGATCGCATAGTTGAAGTACAAGCGAGGGCCCATGGCTACATTGACGTCTGCCTGGAAAGGGATCTCTGTAGCGGCAGTGCCATCTACAGGCATCTTCCAGATTTTGCCTCCATAGGAAGCCACTACAAACCTACTGTCTGGAGTGAAAGCCATCGCAGGGAGTACGCCTTGTGGTGCGATGGATTCTTGTTCATCGCGCTGTACAGGGTAGGCCAACCATTTTTCATCGCCAGTCTTCAGGTTGCGGATCACGAGGCCCGTTTTGTCTTGATATCGGGTACCATAGACCATCCAGTTGCCATCCTTACTCAAGGTAGGGGTAAAGGCGGAGCCGTAGCGGGAGGTGATGCTCGTGATTTTTCCCTTGTCAAAATCGTAGTAGCCGACTTGATACTGGGGAAGTGAGGCATTGTAATTCCAAGAGCCCGTTCTCCAAGAGAAGTACACCTTTTTGCCATCAGGGCTTACAAAAGGATCAATAGTCTTCATGGTAGCTGGGGCATCGTTGAGCTGTATACCTCCGCCTCCATCGACATGGTACATCCACAACTTAGGCACTCTTCTGCCCTTGGAGACCACGATATAGTCCCCGTCAGGAGTCCAATGGGCACCAGGTACATCTCCGGTTTTGTCCTTGGTTACCTGTACCGTGTCTTTTTTGACTAGGTCGATGTACCAAAGGTTGTCGTTACCGGCACGGTCTGAAGTAAATAGAAGTTTATTCCCATCCGGAGAATAGCGAGGATGGGTCTCGTAGGCCATGCCTGAGGTGAATGGGGTTGCTTTTCCCCCTTCGATAGGGAGGGTGTAGATATCACCCATGAGGTCAAAGGCGATGGTTTTTCCATCTGGACTGATGTCCAAACTCATCCAGGTGCCTTCGGCAGTGGTGAAACTTACCTCACGCTCGGGCTTGAGGGGAAGGTCCTTGAATTTGGGATAACTCTTGAGGGAGTCTTTTTTGGTGCTATCCGATTGAATGGTCTCGGTGCCTAGGTTGGGGAAAAGAAATTCCGTTGTTTTAGGCATCCAGGCGGCCATGCTTACCGTTGCCCCTAGGGCGAGAAGTAAGGCTGGATGGGTTATTTTTTTCATGTGGCTAAGATTCAAGCAAGTAATCTACGGGTAAGAATTGAATTTTTTAAATCTGATGATCTGCAATTTTACCTTTGGAGCGAAATGAACCAGCCAAATGAGCGTAATTTTCCAAAGAGGGATGCCTTGATTTCAAGCCTTGGGCTTTTGGACCTTAGCACTTGTCTTGGGAAGTACAAAAGTGCCTTTCAAAAATTTAGCCTTTCAAAAAACCAAAAGAGATTACTAAAATTTCTAAAACCAAAAGCGCCCATTTTTTGTAAAAGTGTTGACAACGTTTTGGCCAAAAAGCGTATCTTATCTGATGAAACAGCAACTAATTTTTAGATGATTCTTACCAAATTTTTAAAATCGAAGGATTGGATAAGAGGGTTGAATTTTAGAATCAAAACAGCAGTGGACATGAGCAATTTAAAATTTTTTGAAGGCAAACAAATTCGTTCCTACTGGAATGAAAAAGAGGAACAATGGTATTTTTCGGTTGTTGATATTATTGAAGCACTTACAAATTCAGTAAACCCAACCGACTATTTGAAAAAGCTAAGAAAGCGAGATTCGGAGTTGGGGAGCTACGTAGGGACAAATTGTCCCCAGGTAGAAATGCTTACCAATGGGAAAAGAAGAAAAACCTTAGCTGGAACAGTTAAAGATATATTCCGAATCATCCAGTCTATTCCATCACCCCAAGCAGAACCCTTTAAACAATGGCTTGCTAAAGTAGGCTATGAACGAATACAAGAAATAAACGACCCAGGTCAAGGAATAGATAGAGCCAGAGAAAATTGGCAAAAACTGGGCAGAAGCGAAAAGTGGATTCAGCAGCGAATGACAGGTCAAGAAACTCGGAATAAGCTCACGGATTACTGGCAAGAAAGTGGCGTAAAAAAGGGAGTAGAGTTTGCGGCATTAACCAATATCATTCACCAGGAATGGACGGGTCTAACCGTAAAAAATCATAAAGAGTTGAAAGGCTTACAGTCTCAAAATCTAAGAGACCATATGAGTGAAGCGGAATTGATTTTTACTGCTTTGGCAGAACTTTCCACTAGACAAATAGCCGAAACAGCCGAGGCAAAAGGACTTAATGAAAATGCAGTAGCCAGTAAAAAAGGGGGATCTGTAGCCAAAAATGCAAGAAAAGAGTTAGAAGATAAAACAGGTAAAAGCATTATTACGGGGGAGAATTTTTTGCCTACTGGAAAAGATTAAAACAAATTGAAATAAAAAATGTGGTTGTCTGTCCTCCAGTAATGAACCAACGGCGGATAATTTCGAGCCTTTTAGGTAAAAATTGCAGAGAGTTAACTATTGTGAGAAAACTCGCCACTCCTTTTGCGCCCCCAATAGAAATTTTGAACTAACTCATCATTATGCCAAGCTTCAAAATAATACGAATGGCATAAAAAATCCTCCCTTGAAATATTTTCCAAGGGAGGATGAGATGATTGATTTAAGAGCTCTTTTTACTGCCCTACCAAGAAGATTGCATTGCTCAACACGAGCTTTCCACTCTCCCAGAAGCCTCTGAAAATCGGGTTATCCACAAAGTAGACTACTTGTCCTCTTCCCTGACTCTCCGCGCCGATCACGAGGGATTGACCCATTTGGGATTTGATTTTGTAGCCGATAAATCCTGTTCTGTAGGCGTCATTGGAAGCAATAATCCCCGCATTCGCTCCTCCATTGAGGAAAGCAAAGCGGCTGGAGTTGTTTTTGAGGGTGTAGAATTTGCCTCCTGTGCCGTAACCTAGCGGATGCGTTTCGTCCATCTTGATTTCATAGATTGCACCGGCAGTACCGCCTGCGATATCCAAGCGCTCTCCCTCGGTGTAAGGTTCCAAACGCTCTTTTTTAGCAAGTTCCTGACCGGCTTTCTCGGCGGCTTTTTTCTCCTCTTCCGTATCAAAGGTTTTCAACTTGAAGCCTTCCTTGTTGGCAAAGAGGTTGACCGAGCCATCGATGGCAATCACTTTTCCTCCGGCCTTCACCCAGTCGTTCAACTTGGTTTGGGCATTCGTATTTAGGGCGGAGCCAAATACCGAAGGCAAGATGATCACATCGTAGTTACTCAAATCAGCATTGCCCATCGATGCAGCATCTAGGCTAGTGAGCGGATACTTCAGGTCTTTTTCGAAGAAGTGCCATACCTCTCCAAAATTGAGGGATGAAGTTCCAGTACCACCTACCAAGGCCACCTTAGGAGCTTGGATCACGCGAACGGTTGGGGAACCAAAGTCTTTGCCTTGGTCCACATAGCCGGTACCCGTAGTGCTGAGCTGAATTCCATGTTGCGCGGCAGCTTCTCGTACGGTTTGGTCAAAGTTGGCCACCCATTCGTTGCCGCCTTTGGTGATCATGAGGGTTCCGGCTGGATACGATTTACCCTCTACCGAGAAGGGGTATTCGGCGTAGCGCACGCGAATTTTCTTGTTGAGCAGTGCTGCAAGGAATGCTGCATCGCGGGTACCCTGCCAAGGAGCCAAGTAGGCAACTGGAGTGCCTCCTTGTGCCAAGGGGCTAGGAGCTGCTTTTTCATAGTCTCCACTTGGATCGAGTCGGGTGTCTAGCGCAAAGGCCTTCAATCCATACGCATACGGCATGGCCCAGCTGGTGATGTCGTAGGTGATCGAGTCGTGGAGCGCCGGATTGGGCTCAAATAGGACTTGGGTCAAC
The DNA here is from genome assembly GCA_044236565.1 of Algoriphagus sp. GTDB lineage: Bacteria > Bacteroidota > Bacteroidia > Cytophagales > Cyclobacteriaceae > Algoriphagus. Next base: position 6,032 of record JBIIGH010000110.1, read on the forward strand.
ACGGACTTGGGTTGGTACGCGGAGATGACAATGTCCTTGTCACTCGTGGAAAACGGAACGCCCACTTTTCCACTTTGGTACTCGTAGCCTTTCAGGCCGCTCTTGGCAGTTCCTTTTCCATAGCGGATACCATTTTTATCCAAAAGCTCGAGCAATTTGGCCACCTGAGCCGGGTTGCTTTCGCCCTTGATCACAAAGCTTTTGTAGGTACTCTTGGGAGCGGTGGAGTTGGTCTTGAAGTAGCGCTCAAACTCGCTCACCAATCGAGAAGCGTGGGCATTGGTCATTTCCACTGCAGAAAGGGCGGCGGTATAGTGACCGGCAATTCGACTACTCAAGGTGACGGTATCGCCAACGGCGTTGTATCCACCGATGCCTGCACGACCTCCTCCACCTTGCTCAATGGTCATGCCGATGGCGCCATTGTACATGGGATAGGTATCGCCATAGGAAGGATACAAGAGGTCAAAGCGCTCCTTCGTAAAGTAGAAGCGACCCATCTGGTCGAAGTATTTGGCAGTGTTTCGACCAAAAATTTCTTGAAACTCATGCTGAAAAGGGGTCAGCTGCTCGTGCAAAGGTTCTGCGGCAGGAGCCATGTAAAATGGATTGTCGATGCCCTGCTCGTGAAAGTCCAGGTGAAGCTGCGGCATCCATTGCTGGTACATCTTGAGGCGCTGCTGAGACTCTACTTGTACTTGCCAAGCCCAGTCGCGGTTGAGGTCAAACAGGTAATGGTTTGCACGCCCACCTGGCCAAGGTTCGTTGTGTTCCATGGACTGTAGGTCTGGCTGTAGCTGGGTGTGCATTTTCTGGTTGTACCAGTTGGAATAGCGGTCTCTTCCGTCGGGGTTGATGGCAGGATCGAGGATGATGACTTGATTTTTCAACCAGGCTTGCACCTTGGCATTGTTGGGGTCGGCCAGGGTGTGGAAGGTGGAAATTGCAGCTTCCATGCCTACGGATTCGTTGCCGTGGACGTTGAAGGACATCCAGTTGATGGGAACTTGGGTGCTAGGGGTTCCTTGGATTAATCCGGTTCGCTTGAGGTTGTCCGTACGTATCTGCTCGAGTTGCGCCATGTTTTCTGGGCTCGAGAGGATGGCTAGGATTAGCGGACGCTTTTCGTTGGTTTCTCCGTATTGGATAAGCTTGATGTTGGGGTTTTGAGCAGCGACATATTCAAAGTAGTCAACCATGCGGTGATGGGGGGTGAAGCGGTCGCCAGGCTTGTAACCTAGAAATTGCTCCGGGGTCTTCAGCTGTGCCACTGCAGTACCGAGTACAAAGCAGGCCAAGCAAAGGGAAAAGAATAGCTTTTTCATATAGAAAATGGGTTTCAACTGGAAAGTTACATGCTTTTGGCAATTGGAGGGTTATCGTGCTAGGGAAAAGTGACGAGTGGGAGAACCCACCCTTTTGCAGAAAGGCAAAAAAAAGGCAGGCCCATCACAAGCCTGCTTCTTTCAGTGATATCAGAACGCTTAAGCTACTGCTGTTGCGGTCACTTCAATGTTGCCACGGGTAGCTTTAGAATAAGGGCATACCTGGTGGGCAGCGTCTACCAATTTCTGCGCTTCTTCTAGAGAGGCTGCCATTGGGATTTTTACTTCAATGTCCACGCCAAGGCCAAAGCTTCCAGGGCCGTAGTGACCAAGGTGCGCTTTTACTTTGATTTCAGAGTCTTTCAAGCTGGTGGTACCTGCTACCGCTGCCAAAGCACCTCCAAAGCAAGCTGCATAGCCCGCTGCGAATAGTTGCTCAGGATTTGTTTTTCCTCCTCCTTCGCCGCCGATTTCTTTTGGCATCGCCACGTCAAAGTCAAGCATGCCGTCTTCGGTACGTACGTGGCCTTTTCTGCCTCCGGTGTTTACCGCTACGGCGGTGTAGTCTACAATTAGTTTTTCCATGAGTTCTTGTGATTGTCTAGTTAATTTTTCCGAGTCGTTTTTTAAGACCAGGTTCCAAAAATAGGAGTTACCCTTCAAACTCAAGAACGGTCTTCAAGGTTTTTTGGAGTCAGAAAATTTTTCTTAGACGAGGGATTTAAGTCAG
>JBIIGH010000111.1:0-8075 GCA_044236565.1 Algoriphagus sp.
GGTTGACCACCTGCTTACTTTTTTGATAGAGAATCAGGTGCTTCCACAACAGCGTGGTAGCAATCAAAAAGGCACTCGTCCAAGCAAAATTAATGTGGTAGAAAACATTTTTTAAAAAGGGGTCTGTCCCAATCTTACTTTCCCCTAGGGCATAGTAAATCAATTCGGTAAGTAGGCCTGCGGAAGCTGCAAAAAGCCCGGTGGAGACTCCTCTCCAGATTAGGGTCAAAAAATCAGATTGCCTTGTTTTCCAAAAAATGTGGCGGTAAACGAGGTAAACGAAAATGAAAAATAGAATTTCTAAGATCCAAGTTACCTCCTCGGAGATGCCCGAGTCCAGGTTGTTGATCATCCCAAAAATCCGAACCAAGTCCACCAACACCAAGGCAAGCCAGACTACTATGGCCAACAAAAGGCTAATTCTGCCAAGAGGAAGTGCGCTGGTCTTGATCATGGAGTTACCCTTCAAAAATAGGCAATGTCAGCCAATGCACAGCTATCTCAAGCGCCTCGAAATGTGGTAGAACTGTTAAATCTTACAAAAAGCTTACAGGAAGACCACATCCTCAACGATTCCCTTTCCTATTTGGGATTCGATCAGGGCGATCACCTTAGATTTATTGAGCTGAAGCTCTTTTTTTACAGGACCTGAGGTGATTTTCACAAAAAGTTTTTTGTCCTTGATGTACACATTGCTGGTGCGGTCAGCGATGGTTTTTCCAACCAGTTCGGGCCAAGAAGAAATGAGCAACTTCTCCTGGTAGGTATCTTCCAGACGGTAGGCCTTCAATAAGTCTTGGAAGGCATCAGCCATGGGTGCGGCGTCCTTTTTTCTAGGATAGGTCATGGGAATCAATAAAAATTTCGGAGGCAATGCTGTCAGCGAGTAGCTGACCTTTACGGGTTAAAGTTAGCGTTTTCCCCAGGGTATGGATCATGCCTAGTGCGGTTAATTTTGTGATGGGGCCTTTTTTTAATTCCAAAATATCCAGGCGGTAGCGCTCTGCCAAACTTTCGGTATCTACTCCCCAGTGGGTGCGAAGGCCGGTGAGAATTTCCTCATTTATACGCTCTGAACTGCTCAAATTTTCGATTACCAAAGGAACTATACCTTTTGCAAGTGCTTTGGCGTAGCTCGGGTTGGAAGATGGATTAAAGCCTCTTGACTCTCCATCGAAAGAATGTGCACTGGGACCAATGCCGAGATAGGGGCTGCGTTTCCAATAGTTGCTGTTGTGAACTGCTGCTTGATTTGGGCGGCTAAAATTGGAGATTTCATACTGGACATAGCCTGCTTTGTCGCATTGCTCTTGAAGCCACTCGTATTGTAGGGCTACAAATTCATCTTCTGCAGGGCTAAACTTCCCTTTCTGGGTCCAATTGCCAAAGGTGGTTTTGGGTTCAATGGTCAAGGAATAGGCCGAAAGGTGGCCTGGGTCAAGGCGAAGTGCTTCCTCCAAATCCAGGTGCCAAAGCGAATGATCCGAATGAGGATACCCGTAAATCAAGTCAATCGAAAATTTTTCAAATCCTGCTGCCCGTGCCAGTTGGATGGCTTGCTTCGCCTCTTTTGAAGTATGGGCTCGGTTGTAGGCTTTTAGGATTGGATCCTGAAAACTTTGAATCCCCAAACTTAGGCGATCTATGCCTAGGGATTTCCAAGTGGCTAAAGCTTGGGGATTGAGGTCATCTGGGTTGGCTTCTAAGGTCACTTCTTGCCTTTTTCCTGGAAAAAAGAGGGCAATCTGAGTCAAGATTTTTTCTAAGGATTCAGTAGGCAATAGCGAAGGAGTGCCCCCTCCAAAGTAAATCGTATCTACCAGTTCCCCCTTCAAATAATCTTTACGAAGTTCAAGCTCCACGCAAATGCAATCCACCACCGAAGCGATGGATTTCAGATTTGTCGAAAAATGGAAGTCACAGTAGTGGCAGGCTTGCTTGCAAAAAGGAATGTGAATGTAGAGACCCGCCATTTGAATTGAATGTTGGGTAAATATAACGGATGTCACCCTTTCAGTGGATCAACTTTATTTTGTGCCTGCGCTTTTCCTTATTTAATTCGGATAGATGATGGCTAGCCTTCTCAACCTGAGTTGAGGATCACCTGGCCAAATTGCGGATGCGTACATTGATTAAAATTCATTTGGAGGCTGTCTCAGGAATGCTGAGTTTTGTAGGAAGAAAAAATAGTCGGGAAGTAGCCATTTCTTGAGTAATTTTTTGAGGATTTTCGAGTAACACTTGGTTGACAAGTACCTTTGCCATACCGCTCAATGCGTAGAACAGCACTTATTTTAGTCCTTTTTTTTGTTTCCCATTGGGGAGCCGCTCAGGTATTGGAAAATTACCAAGGGGAGTGGAGGAGCTCTACCGAACAGTCATTGGTAGGATCTATCGGGCAGAAGCAGGTGCGATTAGCAGTCAATTCTTTTCCACAATCGTATTTTCAATTTGAGGTGCCCGGCAATTCTACGGTATTCGTAGATGGGAAACTCTGGGATTTGATCCAAAATGACACCACTTTTTTTATCCCAACAGATGCTTTAAAGAAAGAATTTGGAAAGGATAGTCTACTTGTGACCGTGGTCAGCGACAAGATTAGGCTTGGGGACTTTGGCTTGGCGATTACCAAAGTCGCGAAAAACCAAGTAGAGGAAAAGAAAGCAAGTTTAGGAGATCAATTCTTCGCCCTTGAAAAGCGCCAAGTTGTTCAACCGCTCAAAGACTTTATAGCCGTTTCACTTTTAATTATTTTGACCTTGACGGCTGTTTACAGAAGGATATACCCCTATTTATTGGGGGTTTTTCTGCAGCCTTTATCGGTGATTAAAGCAGAAGATTTTTCAGAAAGTGGGGGACTACAAAAAGTATTTTCCTTTGATATTTTGTTTTTCCTATTTCTAGTTTCCATGATCCTTGCGCAGAGTTTGGTTACAGGAATTGTTATTTTCAGACCGGATTGGATCGAAGATTGGGGAGGGGTATCTTCACTTTCACTCCTACTTTTTTGGGTATTGGCATCTTTCGTTCTATTGGTATTGACCATCTTAAAGTTCTCTGCAATCAAATTGATGGCCTTTCTTTTTGACTTGGGCAAGTCTGAGTTTGCCCATTTCTTTTACTTACTTCGCCTGATCACGTTTGGGTTTACGCTGGTTTTAATTACGACCACCTTTTTTGTAATCAATGACTTTTCATCTCTGGAAATCGTATTTCCAAATCTCATGAAAGCGGTCTTTTGGGTGTACCTATTTGGGGTCATGGGTCTCTTCTTAATTATGATGAATCGGTTGAATTTTAAGAAATACCATTTATTTACTTACCTTTGCCTAGCTGAAATAGTACCATTTTTGGTTTTGACCAAATGGATTTTGGTACTAGCCCAGTGATGTGTTGAACGTAAAAGGAACTCCCAGCATGAGTGCAGCTCCAAAAGATCGCTATACCCCAGTAAAAAGCATACTGGTTTCTCAACCTAAGCCTACCGAAGCAAATTCTCCTTATCTCCTGCTTGCAGAAAAGTATAAGTTGAAGATCGATTTTAGGCAATTTATCAAGGTGGAGCCTGTTCCCCCGAAAGAATTCAGAAAGCAGAAAATAGATATTTTGAAGCATACGGCAATCATTTTTACGAGCCGGAATGCGATCGACCATTTTTTTGCAATCTGTAAGGATTTCAAGATCGAAATGCCTGCTGAAATGAAGTATTTCTGCATTTCAGACCAAACAGCACATTACTTACAGAAGTACATTGTGATTCGAAAGCGTAAGCTTTTCGTAGGTTTGAAGACCGCAGAAGACCTTTTTGACTACTTCAAAAAGCACAAAAACGAAAAATACCTTTTCCCATGTTCGGATATTCGCAAGGATGATATTCCAGGTTACATGGAGAAACAAGGGATTGCGTTCACGGAAGCAATCATTTACCATACTGTTGCAGCAGACTTATCTGATTTGGCTGATGTCAAATACGATATTTTGGCCTTTTTTAGCCCCTCTGGAATCAAATCTTTGCGTCAAAATTTCCCAGATTTTGTGCAAGGAAAAACTCGAATTGCAGCCTTTGGGCCCACTACCGCTAAAGCTGTGCGTGACATGGGACTGATGTTGGACATTGAAGCACCCATGCCAAATGCTCCAAGTATGACTGGCGCCTTGGAATTGTTTATCAAAAAAGCCAATAATTTGTAATTCTTAGAATCATTTTCAGTGGTTTCTCAGTTTAAATTCCTAGACTAGTTTAAATTTGGGAACTCCACATCCAAAATGAGTAGAAAAAACGAATTCGTTAGATTTTTTAGGGCAATGGGATTTATCCTAGTGCTGTTTGTATCTGGGCCAGTCTTTGCGCAGCAAGACCCCCAGTTTACACAATACCTCTCAGCGGGGACCTTTTTTAACCCTGCTTTAGCTGGCAAAGAGGGAGGGATTCAATTCGCTGCATTTCATCGAACCCAATGGCAAGGATATACGACTACTACAGGAGCTGGGACTGCACCGACTACCCAATTGATTACCCTGCAGGGAAGGCTTAAGGAGAAGAATTTTGGCTATGGACTTACGGTGATCAACGATCAGCTTGGAGCTACGTCCAACTTGGAAGTCAATCTTCAAGGCAGTTATCACAAGAAAATTCAACGAACACAACTCAGCTTTGGAGGATATGTGGGTGTATCCAATAGTACCTTGGACTTTGAGGAGTTGCAATTTGTAAATCCAGAACCTAGCCTTCCTCAATCGGGAACTGAAACGCAGCTGGCGCTGGATATGGGTGCTGGGCTACTTGTGGATGGAGGCAATTTTTATGTTGGACTCAGCGGAAGGCACCTCAACCAAGCTTCCTTTGATTTTGGAGATGGGAGTTATGCCAATCGGCTTCAGCTGCACAATTATTTATTGATGGGATATCGAATGCGTCCTTCGGGGCAGTTGCGAATAGAACCGAGTATTTTATTAAAATCTTTAGGCACCCATACTTTATCCTATGAGGTAAGCGTTATAGCCACAATCCAGAATAAAGTGAATGGAGGGCTTGCCTACCGAGGAGAGGAATCCGTGTCCTTAATTCTGGGGTATAGCCTATTGAAAGACAATAGTTTAAAGTTAGGTTACGCCTTTGATTTGGTGATTGGGGGGCAAGATGCCAAGGCGCCTACCTCCCATGAATTGATGCTCCGTTATGCCTGGTCAGATGTCTCCAAGACAGTGAATCGGGTCATTCAGCGGACACCCAGATTTAGGTTTTAAGGAATTTATCAGGGCAACAATTAGGAAAATTAGTAGTTAGGTTAATCTAATTAGAACGCTAAGACCACTTTGTGTTTGTTTTATTTACCTAAAATAACCTAACTTTCGACGTCATTTTCACGGTTTGGCAAAGTTTGGCCAAAAATTTGATGATACTCTAAAAAAGTCATTTATGTACACTAGAATGAAATTTCCTTTTTCATCACTTGTCGTAGGGATTGTATTCATTTCCCTTTTGTCAAGTTGTGGTCTATTCAATAAAAAGGGAATGGCCAGCGATAAAGCAAATCGAAAAGGAGAAGTAACAGGGGTAGCGAAGCGAATTCGTTGGAAGCAAAATCTTCCCGTCGACATGGTTCCTATCAAAGCAGGGACCTTCTGGATGGGTCAATCCGATGAGGACATTGCCTACACGCAAGCTTCCTTGAACAAGCAAATTACGATTTCTGAATTTTTTATGGACAAATATGAGGTGTCCAACAACAAGTATCGGCAATTTTTGGAGGCAGTAAAATCTGGTCAATTGGACACAGGTACCCCTACCACACTCAAGGCAGCGCCTACCTTCACCCTAAATGATTTGAAGCCAGACAGTACGGTTTGGACCAAAAGCTTTGCCTACCACTATGGCGATCCTTTGATGGAGTTTTATTTTGACCACCCTGCTTTTGATGCCTACCCTGTAGTAGGGGTTTCGTACGATCAGGCTCAGAAATATGCCGAGTGGAGAACTTACCACCTTCGTGCAAACGACGACGTTCAATTTGACCTTCCTGCATTCAGATTGCCTACCGAGGCAGAATGGGAATATGCTGCTAAAGGGGGCAAAGAGATTGCGAAGTACCCATGGGGAGGTCCTTATTTGAAAAATAAAAGAGGCTGTTTGATGGCCAACTTTAAGCCAGGCAGAGGAAATTACATCGACGATGGATTTACCTATACTGCTCCAGTAGATGTATTTGCACCCAATGGATTTGGATTGTTCAACATGGCTGGCAACGTTTCTGAATGGGTAATGGATGCCTACAAAGTGACCTCCAGGGCTGAAACCTGGGACCTTGATCCAGTTTATTTGGACGAAAAGGAACCGCGCAAGATTGTTCGTGGAGGAAGCTGGAAGGACATTGGACACTACTTAGAAACTTCCACCCGTACCTACGAATACCAAGATGTAGCACAAGCACACATTGGATTTCGTACAGTCATGACCTTTATCGGTCGATCAGCTTCCATGGATGCGAAGCTTAACAAGCGAATGAGAAGGTAATTTCCTTCCCCTTAAACTAATTTATACTCTACAAAAAATTAAGTTCAGATGGCTAGTAAGAGCAATTTCTTTTATTCCAAGGTGATGCCGAAAATCTACGGCATCGGTGCAGCAGTCGTAATTCTAGGTGCAATGTTCAAAATTTTGGATTTGCCGGGTGCCAACTGGATGATTGGTATCGGTTTGTCCGTGGAAGCAGTTATATTTTTTCTATCTGCATTTGAGCCGAGCCCAAAAGAAGTGGATTGGAGCAAGGTGTATCCTGAATTGGATGAAGAGGGACCTGCACAGCCTGCCAAGAAAAGACCTGCTGCAGTTTCTGGAGATCCTGTTGCTGCTCAATTGGACAACATGCTGCTTCAAGGCAATATTGGCCCAGAGTTGATCGAGAGCTTGGGTAAAGGAATGAAGAATTTGGCTTCTTCAGCCGAGAAAATGGGAAATCTTGCTGATGCAGCTGTGGCTACCACTGAATATGCAGCGCAAGTACAGACGGCTTCCAAGACTTTGGCGAGCATGAATGATTCCTACGCACAAACTGCTTCTGCTTTGATGGCGATGTCTTCTGCTTCTCAGGATGCCCAGGCATACCAAGTACAGATTCAGGCAGTAACTAAGAACTTGGCTGCGCTGAATGCAGTATACGAATTGGAACTTCAGGATACAGCCGAGCAGAAGAAGACGCGCGCTGATTTCTACAAAAACATGTCAACTGCGATGTCCAGCTTTACTGAGGTGGGGAATGAAACCCAAGCCTTCAAGGAGGAGATGGTCAAATTGAATCAAAATGTGAGTGCGTTGAGCAAAATTTACGGAGGAATGCTTACTGCAATAAGAGGGTAATTTACCACTCAAATCTAGAAAGATAGACCACTATGGCAGGAGCTAAAGAGACACCTAGACAGCGGATGATCGGGATGATGTACCTGGTATTGACGGCCCTTTTGGCCCTCCAGGTAAGTAATCAGATTCTCCAGAAGTTTGTTCTTCTCAACGATGGGATGGAGCGAACTTCTAAGAATTACGTTTTAAAAAATGAGTCTATGGTAGGTTCCATTGAGTATACGATTGCTCAACAAGGAAACAATGAAAAGGACCTACCGAAAGTTGCAGCCTCCAAAAAGGTAAGAGCTGCCACCAACGAAATCTACGAATACCTAGAAGGACTAAAGTTGGAGTTGATCAAACAGTCCAATGCTAAAAATGAGAAGGGAGATTTTGTAAACTCTTCTTTAAAGAATACTGAAGCTTCAGGGAATCTATTTGTCAATCAGGGAAAAGGGGAAGAGCTGAAGAAAAAGCTGAATGAATTCCCAAAAACTGTGGAAGGCATTTTGAAGGGTGTTGGCATTACGAACTTGGCTTTTCGTCCAATTGCGAAAGACGCATCTGAAATCGAATTGTTTGCAAATGATTTAGAGGCCAGAAACAAGAGTTTTGTAAACCTTAATTTTGTAAAATCTCCTGTAGGTGCTGCCATTGCGATCTTGTCCCAGTTTCAAAACGAAGTGTTGAATATTGAGAATGAATCGCTAACCACGATTGCAAATACCATCGGTTC
>JBIIGH010000005.1:0-27025 GCA_044236565.1 Algoriphagus sp.
TTGTTTTCTGGATGGTGTACATCAAACAGGGTTATTTCGTAGCGATTGCCCATTCCAGTTTTTGGATCGGCAATCGTTAAATTATTTTCAAGATGCCTGAATACGAAAAAACCACTGAAACCAACTCCCAAACCTTTCCACCGTGGGCTAAAATACCCCAAGCCAGCTCCTGTACCCCAAGCAGAATAATCCAAAAGACCATCCACATTGTTGGTATGCATAAAATACGAGCGAAGGTGAAATTCAAAATCACCGCTGTTTAACACCTTTCCAAACATCTCTGAGCTGTCGGAACTAGTTGCATCAGTTGATTCATGGTGTTGCGCAATTCCCTTACCGAATGCCCCTAGAAACAAAATAGCGATCAAAAATGCTTTTAACTGCATACGTACAAATTACTATAGAATAGGTCTCCTAATCTTGTGACTTTCATCACATCAACACAGCTCCAACTAAAAATGGCAGATCTCTCGATCTGCCACTTTTAATGGGACAACTGTTTGTTCCTTCTTGTGTGCTTACAATAAGGTGCTTGGACAAACAAAAGCCGACACTTCTACTTTTTCGGATTCTTTGATTGCCTTAAATCCACCAGCGATATCGATTAGGTTGTCGTACCCTCTTGCTCTTAAAATGGAGTTGAAAACCATAGAACGGTATCCACCTGCACAGTGTACATAGTAGGTTTTGTTTTTATCCACTTTCAACATGCTGTCATTGATGTAATCTAGTGGAGCGTTCTCAGCTTCGATCACATGCTCTGACAAGTACTCTGAATTCTTGCGCACATCAAGAACGTTGATGTTTGGATCTCCTTCCTTGATTTTTGCAAATTCATCAACCGAGATGGAAGTGATGGAATCCACTTCTCTGCCGTCATTTTTCCAGGCAGCAAATCCACCAGCTAAGTATCCAATGGAATAGTCATAACCTACTCTAGCCAATCGGGTGATTACTTCCTCTTCCATCCCTGCATCCGCAACCACCAAAATCTCCTGCTTCAAGTCTGGAATCATTGCTCCTACCCAAACTGCAAAGCTTCCTTCGATACCGATGTTGATTGAGTTTGGAACAAAGCCCTTTGCAAATGTTTGTGCATCACGGGTATCCAAAATCAAGGCAGAAGTTTCGTTGGCAGCAGCTTCAAATTCAGCTGGACTCAAAGGTCTAACCCCTCTTTCCAATACCTCATCGATGCTATCATATCCTTCGATATTCATCATGACGTTTTGAGGGAAATAGGCCGGAGGAGGTGTCAAACCATGCAATACCTCTTTGATAAAGGCTTCCTTGGTCATTTCCTGGAGCGCATAATTGACCTTCTTTTGGTTACCCAAGGTATCGGAAGTTTCCTTGCTCATGTTTTTGCCACATGCAGAACCTGCTCCGTGAGCTGGATAGACGATCAAGTCATCTGAAAGAGGCAACAATTTGTTTCTCAAAGAATCATACAGGTAACCTGCCAATTTCTCCTGAGTAAGGTCTTTTACCACCTTTTGTGCCAAATCTGGACGACCTACATCTCCAATAAATAGGGTGTCACCTGTAAAAATAGCTTCTTCTTTTCCTTCCTCGTTGGTCAATAAGTAACAAACGGATTCCGTAGTGTGACCAGGGGTATGAATTACTTTGATTTTTGCCTTACCTAAAGTAAATACCTGATTATCTTCTGCAATGATGGCTTCAAAGCCCATTTTTAAACCTGTAGGTCCGTATACAATTTTAGCTCCTGTCTTAGCAGCGAGATCTTTGTGCCCTGAAACGAAGTCAGCATGGAAGTGCGTTTCAAACACATACTTTATTTTGGCATTGCGACGTGCAGCTTTTTCAATGTAAGGCTGCACTTCTCTTAGTGGATCAATGATCGCTGCTTCCCCGTCAGATTCAATGTAGTAGGCTCCTTGAGCCAAACAACCCGTGTAGATTTGTTCAATTTTCATGTGTATAGATTTTTATTGTTATCGTTTTTGTTTCAATTCTGAGGCAAAATTAGCCCTCGGATCTAGTGATTTAGATGACTTTTGTCACACGAGCTTAGGCTTTTGTGATAAGATTAGTTTGAATATGCTGTATAAGTTGATGGGTAGGTACGACGCCAGATTGTCTCCAGACGATCTCTCCTTTGGCAAAAAGCACCAAGGTAGGCACTCCCCTTACTTGAAATTTACTTGCGGCAAGAGGATTGCGATCTACATCTACTTTTACAATTTTCACTTTGTCTCCAAGCTGCTTGGATGTGTCTTCCAAAATGGGCTGCATCATTTTGCATGGACCACACCATTCAGCAAAGAAATCTACCAATACCGGGGTATCCCCGTCAATAAGCTCTTGAAATGTTTTGGCTTTAGGTAACATGTTGGTTTAGTTTTCAAATTACCTTACAAAGGTACGGTCAGCCCAACCTTACATCCAGTAATCTTTGTCACATGATTAGTTCGGCAGTATTTGGAATGGTTAAAAAATTCAAAAATTCCCGAGTTGGTCTAAAATTTCATAGTTTCGTAGCTCTAATTGACCGAATTAATGCTCACTTACAAGCAAATCAACAACCTCAGCGGTTGGCTTATTTTTGCCATCTCCACGCTCGTATACGTCCTTACTGTCGAGCAAACGGCTAGTTTTTGGGATCCAGGGGAATTTATCGCCGTTTCCTACAAGCTCCAAGTTCCCCATCCTCCCGGTGCTCCCTTCATGTTGTTGGTCTACCGCATGTTTGGATTCCTTGCCATGGGTGACCCCTTGCAGGTGGCTTATTGGATGAATATTGGTAGTGCACTCTTCGCTGGCTTCACCATCCTTTTCCTATTTTGGTCCATCACCTTGATGGGTAAGCGTCTCTTCTCAGTTGTAGAAGGAGAAGAAACCAAGGGCCAAACCATCTCCTTAATGGGAGCTGGTATGGTGGGCGCTTTGGTATACACTTTTTCAGATAGTTTCTGGTTTTCTGCTGTAGAGGCTGAAGTATACGCCATGTCTTCTTTCTTCACCGCCATTGTGATTTGGGCGTTTTTGAAGTGGGATGTGATCAAAGACCCCAAAGAAGAAAACAGGTGGATGGTATTTATCGCCTACCTAGTAGGCCTCTCCATTGGGGTTCACTTGCTCAACTTGGTGACACTTCCTGCCCTAGCCTTAATTTATTACTTCAAGAAGTATCCAAACCCAAGTTTAAAAGGCGCGATTTTCGCGATGTTCTTGGGTGGAGTCGCCTTGATCATCATCAATAACTTGATCATTCCTGGTCTCCCAAGTCTTGCAGGAGGAATGGAAATATGGATGGTCAATTCCATGGGATTGCCTTTTGGATCCGGAATCGTATTTTTTATGCTGCTTTTTGTGAGTGCCCTAGTCCTGGCATTCCGATTTTCCATCAAGCGAGAGCTGGCAGTTCTAAACACCATTTTGCTTTCCCTTACCTTTATTTTGATTGGTTATGGAAGCTATGCATTGATTGTGGTACGGTCTAACCAGGATCCTATTATCAATGAAAATGCACCCAAAGACATCATCAGTTATGTTTCTTACTTGAAGCGTGAGCAATACGGCTACAGACCTCTTTTGCACGGGCAATATTTCACCGCTACGTTAACTGATCAAGAAGAAGGAGACCCCATCTACATGAAGGGTAAGAATTCATACGAGATTGTAGACTACGATTTGAAGAATACCTACGATCCTGAAAAAACTACAATTCTCCCACGAATTTACTCCACCCAGGAAAGTCACAAGCGGATCTACCGCGCCAAATTGGGCTTGAAAGAAGGACAAGAACCTACCTTCGGGGATAACCTGTATTTCATGTTTAGCCATCAGCTGGGACACATGTATTGGCGTTACTTCCTGTGGAACTTCTCCGGCAGAGAGAGTGACTTCTCCGATGCAAATTGGCTAGGAATTGCAGATGCCTTCTCGGACAAGTATCCAGAATACATCACGGATAACAAGGCCCACAACAACTACCTCATGCTCCCCTTGATTTTGGGATTGGTCGGCTTTTTCTTCCAAGCGAAGAAAGATCAGAAGTTCTTCTACGTAAATCTCATGCTCTTCTTGATGATGGGGGTAGTATTGGTACTCTACCTCAACTCCCCTCCCATTGAGCCTAGAGAACGCGACTACATCTATGTGGGTAGCTTTTATGCCTTTGCCATTTGGATTGGCTTGGGTGCCCTCGCCCTTGCGCATGGCTTGAATAAAGCCACCAAAAATTTAAGTACGGCTGGATTGGCGGCAACCCTATTGACCCTACCCGTTGCCGGATTGATGGCATCTGAAAACTGGGACGATCACAACCGGAAAGGCAGGTATTTCTCCGTGGATGCGGCACGAAATTTCCTTGCTTCTTGTGCCCCGAATGCGATTCTATTTACTGGAGGAGATAACGACACCTTCCCACTCTGGTATGTGCAGGAGGTCGAAAACTTCCGTACGGATGTTCGGGTAATTGTCTTGAGTTATTTTGACACGGACTGGTATGTAGATCAGATGACTCGACCAGCCAATGAATCGGAGGCTTTGCCATTTTCACTAGCACCTGAACGCTATCAAAAAGGCACGAACGATGTGATCTATGTGATGGAAAAGGAAGGATTACAGGCCGTTTCTGCACGTGAATACCTCAAGCTGATCAATAGCGGGTCTGAATTACTTCAAATGAAAACCTCCGGAAAAACCGTGCTCAACATGGTTCCTTCTCGAAATTTGATTTTGGATGTCGACAGCAGCTTCCTAGCAAACGATGAGATTGTTCCCCCACAGTTCAAGGACTTATTTGTGCCGCAGATGAACTTGCAAGTGGGTGGAAATTACGTCACCAAAGGAACGCTCATGTTGCTGGACTTGATTGTGAGCAACAATTGGGAACGTCCGATCTATTTCAACAATACTTCCTTGTCTACCTTGGGACTGAAC
Source organism: Algoriphagus sp. (assembly GCA_044236565.1). Lineage (GTDB taxonomy): Bacteria > Bacteroidota > Bacteroidia > Cytophagales > Cyclobacteriaceae > Algoriphagus. Next base: position 4,912 of record JBIIGH010000005.1, read on the forward strand.
CTAGAGGAGCATGTGGTCATGGAAGGCTTGACCTACCGACTGCTCCCCATTCGCAAGCCAGAAACTCTTCGAGAGGAATTGGTAAATACCAACTTGGCCATGAAGAATTACATGGAGAATTTTGCCTTCCGAGGCATGAATGACCCCAATGTGTACTTGGATGAGGAATACCGCAGATTTACCTCCAACCATCGCAGCGCATTGAATTCCATTGCCCTTGCGCTGATTGAAGAGGACAAGCTAGCAGATGCCGCCAAACTCTTGAATTTTGGTTTGGAAACGATTCCTGACAAATCGGTGCCTTACGACCTGAGCAGTGGTCAATCCGTTCCTTTGTTTTTTGAAGTAGGAGAAGATGAAAAAGCATTGGAAATCATAGACCGGATTTCAAAACGCTCTTTCGACATGATCACCTTCTACACCAAGAATGACTTGGGATACGACCGAGAGTTGCTGGTATCCATCGAGATGCTCAAGTATTTTATACCCTTACTAGAAGAACGTGGCTACACCGAAAAATCGCTCGAACTTAAAAAGAGGTTGGAAAGCCTGATTGGAAAAGAAAGCGAAGAACCGAGCAGTTTGATCAGGAGGTAATTAATTAGGTCAACGGCTAATAGGCCACGGCCCACAGGCAGACCACGGTCCACAGCAGACTTCATATAACTACAGCATTTATTTTTTTAGTTAGGAGTGCTCTAGCGATGTTTTATTAAAAAGGCCAGCAGAATCAGTTCTGCTGGCCTTTTTTCGTTTAACTCCCTACCTGCTCGCACAAGTTGAATTTTGATTAATCGCTTTAAACCCTGTAACCAAAGAGAGTAATGTTTAAATTTTTAAGAAAATCAGCTGTGGACCGTGGACTGTCAACTGTCAGCATCTTTCAATTATTTCTTCCAGAGGATGTAAAATAAGTCCAGTCCTTCCTTTGGGTCTTCCACCACCAGGTAGTCCTCATGGGAAATATCCACCACAGCAGCTCCTTGGGTCCGGTGCAGACGGTTTCGATTGAATCGGTTCAAGAATTCATAAGGCCATCTCAAAACTGAATTGGGCAACTTGTGCTGCAGGTCTAGGATGTCAAAGCGCATGATTTTTTGCACAGACTTGCGATTGGCTTCGTGGTAGGCCCAAACCTTTCCATTTCCCCCTATTCCCTTCGCTTCAATACGATCAAAAATCGGCTGAGCCAAGTCAATGAGTTGCTTTGGGATGTATTCGCGCTCGTGCCAAGGATTTCGGGAGAGCGTGTGCGTGTTATTGGGAGTAGAAATAATGGCTTTTCCTCCTGGCTTCAACATTCTGTAGATTTCTTGAAGGAAAAGACGGTCTTCGTAGATGTGTTCGATCACCTGGAAGCTCACGATGGTATCGTAGGTATTATCTGCAATTCCTTCAAAAGGAGGGATTACAGCCTGCTTAAATGCTACACCTGGGTAGTTTTGTTGCAAAGTTTGAATTACCTCACCGATTTTATCCAAGCCTAGGTATTGATCTGCGTAAGGCAACAATTCCTCCACGCCTCTTCCTTCTCCACAGCCGATTTCGAGCAAATTCCCAGAAATCCAGGGTTTGGCAGCAATATAGGCTTTGAGCAATCGTTGATGAATGGGATTGTCACTGATCAACTTATCTGAAGCAATTTCCGTTGTATAGGTAGCCATTAGAAATTTTAGTATTTTGGCAAAAGTAAGGCTAATTTTTAAAACCTGAGAACTAAACCAAATGAATCAAAAGTACTTCAAGCTACTGCCTTTATTCTGTTTATTTGTTACTCTCTCCTTCACGACAGTTGGACAAACAACCCTCAGCAGCACAGATCAAGCACTTCGGTATTCGATTTATGCACGACTGGGATTAAAAATCATCCCAATCAAGCTATCTGACACCTCCTATAAACTCCAGTTTGTAGTTGAAAAAATTGAAGAAAATGCCAGTTTGGACAACTACCAACTCAGTTACACCCTCCTATCTTCCTACGAAGAAGAAATCCCACTTGAAAAAAAAATTAAGCTAGGTGCTGCCCAATTGCTGGCTGATACGGAGCGGCATTGGCTTTTTGAAACTACCGTAGATATACCTCAATCCCAGGGAACAGCAATTGCATTTTTGGAAGCGGTAGACAATCGACAAAAAGATGCCTACACCAGTCATCTGGATCTAAAGGGGCCTTTCGTGTTTGATCAACCTGATTTTGGCATTTTCTACGCCAATGCAGTTCCATTCGATCAAAACTACCTGACACAAGGCCAATCGGTTCTATTCAAGACGAGCAAAGGTCCTTCCTTATTTTCCTTTTTTTATCCAAGCCCATCTGCGGTACCCTTCCCTCCTATGGAAACCCGACTTGCAGAGGTTCCTAAAGAAGTAGCTGTAGAAAATCGTGGGGACTTTTTGGCGAATATTCCCAAAACACTGACGGATGAGGGATATTATTTTTTTCAGACAGACAGCACTACTTCGACCGGCTTACTGCTTCGAACGGTGCATGAGGCATTCCCAAAAGTCAAAGACTGGAGCGAAATGGTGGATATGGTGACCTATATTTCAACCAAAAAAGAACACGAAAGCCTCTTATTGGCACAGGATAAAAAGAAGGCCCTGGATGCGTATTGGCTTAATTTGACTCGAAATGAAGAAGTAGCAAAGGATTTGATTCGAAACTATTTCAAGATGATCGAGTTTGCGAACATCCTATTTACAGACTACAAAGAAGGATGGAAAACAGACCGAGGAATGGTCTACATCGTGATGGGACCTCCTCAGGAAGTCAATTTTTTTGAAGATCGGGAAGTTTGGTCCTACGCTGGCATAGACGACACTTCCAAAATTAGGTTTACCTTTACGCGGGTTAAAACGATTCTTAGCCCACATTTCTATACCCTGAACCGATCCAGAGCTTATCAGCCGATTTGGTTCAAAAACATTTCACAATGGAGAAGCGGAAGGATGGCTTTCTAATCGATAAAGGAGCCTTCGACAAAGATTTTATTTTTGGAACCCGAGCAGTGATGGAATCCATCCATGCCGGCAAAGAAATTGACAAAGTACTCGTTCAAAAAGAACTCAACAACGACCTCATCAAGGAACTGCTTCAGCTTTGCAAGGCGGAGCACATTCCAGTGGTACGCGTTCCTGACGCCAAGCTGAACCGGATCACACGCAAAAATCACCAAGGCGTGATTGCGCAAATGTCCACCATTGCCTACGCATCTCTCGATAACGTCATCGATCAATGTTATGCCGTGGGTAAGGCACCCCTAATCTTGGTATTGGATCATTTGACAGATGTACGGAATTTTGGAGCGATTGCCCGTACTGCAGAATGTGCAGGCGTAGATGCAATCGTGATTCCTGAAAAAGGAAGTGCTCAGATTAACTCCGATGCCGTAAAAACCTCGGCAGGAGCCTTGAACTTCATTCCTGTAGCGCGTGTCAAAAACTTGTTTTATACCTGCAGAGATTTGCAAAAAATGGGTTTATCGCTCATTGCGATCACGGAGAAAACAGAGAAGCTGATGTACGACGGAGATTTTGCTTCTCCCGTTGCGCTCATCATGGGATCCGAGGAAGACGGCATCTCCCAGGAGATTATGGGGATGGTAGATGACCGGGTCAAAATCCCGTTGGCAGGAAGCATCGAAAGTTTGAATGTGTCCGTGTCTGCAGGAGTAGCGATATACGAGGCCATTCGCCAACGCAAAAAATAAAAAAAGAGGATTTCAAATGAAATCCTCTCCTTTTTTCTTCGCTTGGGCTACAAAATCCCGAAACTTATTTTCAGCATCCAGTTTACAAATCAGCAGGACATTATCAGATTCATTGATCAGGTAATGATCCAATCCTTGAACAACCACAAGCTTATTGCTGTCTGTTTTGATGAAACAATTTTCAGTTTCATAGAGCAGCGCATTGGCTTCCACTACATTATTTTGGTCGTCCTTATCTCGAAGTTCGTGTAGACTTTGCCAGGAGCCAATATCGGACCAACCAAAATCCCCAAGCACTACAAACACTTGATCTGATTTTTCCATGATGCCGTAGTCAATGGAAATATTTTTTAAGGTCGTGTATGCCGCGGCTATAAAACTCGCCTCTGTACTGGTGTCAAACTGAGATTTGCCTTCTTCAAATACATCTGCTAGGTCAGGCATGTATTTCCGAAAAGCCTGAATCAAACTTTCCACTTTCCAAACAAACATTCCTGAATTCCAAACGAAGTCACCACTTTCTAGAAAGGTAGTTGCTAGTTTGGCATTGGGCTTTTCGGTAAAGGTTTTTACTTTCAATACCTCCTTATCTTCTTCATTTTGAAGGTATTGAATGTAGCCATAACCCGTTTCTGGTCGGTTGGGCTTTATTCCTATGGTCAGCAGCCTATTTTGAACTTGGGCAGCAGCGATGGAAGTGACCAAAGTTTGAAGAAATCTGCCTTCCTGCAAGATGAGGTGATCCGCGGGAGCTACAACCATGGTTGCATTCGGATCCAAATTTGAAATTTTATAAGCCGCATAGGCCAAGCAGGCGGCGGTATTTTTTCGAAGTGGCTCTGCCAAGATTTGATGAGCAAGAAGCTCTGGAAGCTGTTCGCTAACCAGGCTAGCATGCGCTTGATTGGTCACCACATAAAACTGTTCTGCAGGAGCGATTTCTCTGAACCGATCAAAAGTCATTTGCAGGAGAGTCCTCCCCGTACCCAAGATATCTAAAAATTGCTTGGGCTTACTGCTTTTGCTGTAGGGCCAAAATCGGGAACCAACCCCTCCGGCCATAATTACAATGTAGGGTTGATCCTTCATGGAAGCTTAAACAATTCCTTCTTTCATTAAGTCATGAATATGCACAAATCCAGCGATTTTCTTACCATCAAGGACAACCAATTGTGTGATGTTGTGCGTTTTCATTAGTGCAAATGCTGCAGTTGCATAGTCATCCACCCCAATTGATTTGGGATTTACCGTCATGATATCCTTTGCCTGCAGTTCCTGAATGGCAAGTGTTTTTTGCAGCATTCGACGCAAATCCCCATCCGTAATGATTCCTTTTAAATCTCCAGCGTCATTCAGGACAGCTGTAGCACCCAATCGCTTGCTTGAGATCTCAACAATCACAGCTGCAAGGTTCGCATTTTCATTCACCGTAGGCAATTGATTGTTGGAGAGCAGGTCTCCTACTTTCAGATACAGCTGCTTCCCGAGAGATCCTCCAGGGTGGTAGCGTGCAAAATCAGAGGAGGTAAATCCACGCGCCTCTAAAAGGCAGATCGCCAAGGCATCGCCCAGCGCCAAGTGTGCAGTCGTACTGGTAGTAGGAGTCAAATTGTGCGGACAAGCCTCTTCGGCAATCGTCGCATTGAGTACAAAGTGAGCTTGTTCGGCCAGATAGGATTGGGTATTGGAAACCAAGGCCACAATCTTCACTCCCAATTGCTTTACTAGAGGTAGGAGCACTTTGATTTCAGCGGTATTGCCAGACTTGGAGATAAAGAGCACCGTGTCGTCCTGTTGTACCATGCCGAGGTCACCATGAATGGCGTCAGCAGCATGCATAAATAGTGCCGGAGTACCGGTAGAATTGAGTGTAGCCACCAATTTATTGGCTATCCAAGCACTCTTTCCGACACCCGTGATCACCAAGCGACCCTTAGATTCAAGGAGGTGGTTTACACAGTTTTCAAAATCGGCATTCAAGAGCGTTGAAAGCTTAGCAATAGCTTCGGATTCATTTAAAAGAACCCGAACGGCGGTGTTTCTAATATTTTTTGTTAACTTCAATTTTACCTGCGTTAATCACTAGTTTTGTACAAAGGTATAAAAGTAATCGTTCAATCTGTTGCCCAGGTAGACATCACCCTCAAAGCCCTTTCTTCTTGTGGAAGAAAAAGTAAAGTTAAACTTAAAGCAAATCTTTGGATTTAGTCAGTTCCGTGGAAATCAGGAACTAATAGTTGACAACCTACTCAACCAGCGGAACACTTTTGTGATTATGCCCACTGGAGCAGGGAAATCCCTTTGCTATCAGTTGCCTGCAGTGGTCAGTGAAGGAACCGCCATCGTCATCTCTCCATTAATCGCCTTGATGAAAAATCAAGTAGATCAGTTGAATGCGATCGGGATCAATGCACACTTTTTAAACTCTACCCTCACCAAATCTGAGGCTACCAAAGTAAAGAATGAGGTTTTGAAAAAGAAAACCAAGTTGCTCTACGTGGCACCAGAATCCTTAACCAAGGAAGAGAACATTGCATTTTTGAAGGAAGCGCATTTGAGCTTTGTAGCGATCGATGAGGCGCATTGTATTTCAGAATGGGGCCATGATTTTCGTCCAGAATACCGCAGGATTAAATCCATTGTCGCCCAAATTGCTCCTCACCTACCTATCATCGCACTGACTGCTACCGCCACTCCCAAAGTGCAGCAAGACATACAGCGCAACTTGCAGATGGAGGAAGCAGATTTATTCAAGTCTTCCTTTAACCGAACCAACTTGTTTTACGAGGTGCGGCCGAAGGTTAAAAATGATTCGAAGAAGTCGCTCATCCGATTTATCAAGCAACACAAAGGAAAGTCTGGCATCATCTATTGCTTAAGTAGAAAAAAAGTAGAGGAGATTGCAGAGTTACTCAAAGTCAATCAAATCAATGCTGCACCGTACCATGCGGGATTGGATTCAGCAATTCGAATAAAAACCCAAGACGATTTTCTAAACGAAGAGTTGGATGTCATTGTGGCAACCATTGCATTTGGGATGGGAATTGATAAACCAGATGTGCGGTATGTCATTCACTACGATGTTCCTAAGTCACTCGAAGGCTATTACCAAGAAACGGGCAGAGCAGGCAGAGATGGCTTGGAAGGACATTGCCTGATGTTTTACCGCTACGAAGACATCATCAAGTTGGACAAGTTCAACAAGGATAAAGCGGTAACTGAACGAGAGAATGCAAAAATCCTCTTGCAGGAAATGTCTGCTTACTCCGAGACCAGTGTCTGTAGGCGAAAGTTTATCCTGAACTATTTTGGAGAAATCCTTGAAAAGGATTGTGGCTTTTGTGACAACTGCAAACGGGAACGCGAAACATTTGATGGAGTCCATGCGCTTAGCATTGCCTTAGAGGCAGTGAAGCAAACTCAGGAGCGTTTTGGCATTGAGCACTTGGTAAAGGTGATTACAGGAGAAAAAGACGACTACATCATCAGTTATCAGCACGATACCCTTCCAGTATTCGGGAAAGGCAAGGAGGAAAATGAGAAGCATTGGACCTCAGTCATTCGTCAAGGAATGATCGCTGCCCTTCTAGAAAAAGACATTGAGAATTACGGACTTCTAAAATTAACGCCAAAAGGAGAGCGCTTTTTGGAAGACCCATACCTCATCGAGCTTTACAAAGATCAGGACTTCGAGAAGCTAGGACAAAACGAAGTAGAAGAAGAGCAGCAGCAATCCGCCCAAGCATACGACGAAAAATTATTTGAACTGTTAAAAGTTGAACGGAAGCGCGTCGCTAAATCAAAAGGTCTTCCCCCCTACGTAATTTTCCAAGACCCCTCCCTCGAGGAGATGGCGACAGTATATCCTACCACCAAGGAAGAACTCTCCCAGATTAACGGGGTAGGAATGGGAAAGGTAGAAAAGTTTGGAAATTCATTTCTACAAGTCATCCAGAACTATGTGGCTGAAAATGAAATAGAAACAGCTTCAGAGGTGGTTATCAAGACCTCTGGTACGCGATCCAAGGTTAAAATTTCAATCATCCAGCAAATTGATCGGAAAATTAATTTGGAAGAAATTGCTCAAAACCTCAACCTCTCCTTGATGGACCTGTTGCAGGAGATTGAACAGATTACCTACAGCGGCACCAAACTAAATATAGACTACTACATCCACCGCATTATGGATGATGAGCGAGAAGATATTCTTCTAGATTACTTCATGAATGCAGAAACAGATCATATCAAGGCTGCTTTGGATGAACTCGAAGGAGAAGATTTCACGGAGGAGGAACTTCGTGTATACCGAATCAAGTTTATCTCAGAACACGCCAATTAAAATAAAACGAGTCCATGAATATTCTTTTATTGGGGAGCGGAGGAAGAGAGCATGCATTTGCATGGAAGATATCCCAAAGTCCTCGCTGCAGCCAACTTTTTGTGGCCCCTGGCAATCCAGGAACAGCCGACATCGCCATCAATGTCCCTCTTGGAGTGACGGATTTTGCCGGCATCCATGAGTTTATTAAATCAAATGCCATTGACCTATTGGTCATCGGCCCAGAGGAACCCTTAGTCAAGGGTTTGGTAGATTACCTGCATGCACAACAAGGGATGGAGCATCTTCCAATTGTGGGCCCTTCGCAACTTGGAGCTACCCTTGAAGGAAGTAAAGATTTTTCCAAGCAGTTTATGCTTCGCAATGGAGTACCTACTGCTGCTTACGCCACTTTTCATGCCCATCAATTGGCTGAAGGGATTGCTTATTTGGAGCAGCAATCCTTGCCCATCGTTTTGAAAGCGGATGGATTAGCTGCGGGCAAAGGAGTATTGATTTGCGAAAGTTTGGAAGAAGCGAAAAACTCGCTAAAAGAAATGCTCGTGGACGCAAAATTTGGAGACGCCTCTTCGAAAGTGGTGGTGGAAGAATTTCTTACTGGAATTGAGCTTTCAGTTTTTGTAGCCACCGATGGATTGAACTATAAAATTTTGCCTGAAGCAAAAGATTACAAGCGGATCGGTGAAGGAGACACAGGACTCAATACAGGCGGTATGGGAGCAATAAGCCCTGTTCCTTTTGCAGATGCTGCTTTCTTAACTAAAGTGGAAGAGCGCATTGTAAAACCCAGCATACAGGGTTTGGCAAAAGAGGGAATTCCTTTCAAAGGATTTTTGTTTATTGGATTGATGAACACCAATGGAGAGCCCTATGTGATTGAATACAATGTGCGGATGGGCGATCCGGAAACAGAGGCAGTCCTTCCGCGGATTGAAAGCGATTTTGTAGATTTGCTTTCAGCCGTAGCTGAGGGTACACTGGATGATTATACGCTTCAAGTATCTCCAAAAACCTGCGCTACTGTAGTGATGGTCAGCGGTGGATATCCTGAGGGCTATGAAAAGGGATTTGCTATATCCTTACCCGAATCAACCGAAGGAACTGTCCTTTTTCATGCCGGCACTGCGCGGAATGAATCAGGATCGCTGGTCAATTTAGGTGGACGAGTCCTCGCAGTCACGGGAATAGGTGCTAATTTGGAAGATGCGCTCGCTTCGGCGTATGGCACCATACAACAAGTATCTTGGCAAAAAGCCTACTATCGAAGAGATATAGGCCAGGATATTTTAAGATTGAAAATTAACTAATTGAATTTAGAGGCCTGAGCCCTGTAAAAAATAGATATGTCTGGATGTAGTTCATGCTCCACCTCCTCAGGAGGTACTGGAGGATGCCAAAACAATGGCACCTGCGGCACGAGTGATTGCAATAAAATGAATTCTTTTGATTGGCTCACCCAAATGGGCATCCCCCAGTTGGATCAGTTTGATATCGTAGAAGTCAAGTTTAAAGGAGGAAGAAAAGAGTACTTCAGAAATGTAGATTTCCTGTCCTTGAATACTGGGGATCCAGTAGTAGTGGATGTGCCAAGCGGCCATCACATTGGCCATGTTTCCCTGCAAGGTGAGTTGGTGCGTCTCCAAATGCAAAAGCGCAAAGTGAGAAACGACGACAACATCACGCGCATCTACCGGGTAGCCACGCAGAAGGATATGGAAAAATGGGAGGAGGCCAAGGCAAAAGAAGTTCCAACCTTGTACCGTTGCAAACAAATTGTCGATGAGTACAGGCTCAACATGAAAATGTCCGATGTTGAATTCCAGGCTGACAACTCCAAAGCTACCTTTTACTATTCTGCTGAAGACCGGATTGACTTCAGAGAGTTGATCAAATCGCTAGCTGGCGAGTTTAAAGTACGCGTGGAAATGCGTCAAATAAGCCTCCGTCAAGAAGCTGGGCGATTGGGTGGAATTGGCGTTTGCGGTAGGGAATTGTGTTGCTCCACCTGGCTAGTAGATTTTAAAAATGTAACTACTTCTGCTGCTCGATACCAAAATCTATCGCTCAATCCTGGAAAGTTGAGTGGTCAATGTGGGCGATTGAAATGCTGTCTCAATTACGAGCTCGACACCTACATGGACGCCATCAAGGACATCCCTCAGGTGGAAAAGCCACTCTTAACGGAACAGGGTCCTGCCAAATTGCAAAAGACCGATATTTTCAGAAAGTTGATGTGGTTCAATTACAACCATGACAACGACTGGATCAGCATCACCTGTGATCGAGTACGCGAAATACAAGCCCTGAATGAACAAGGTGTGAAGGTTTTCAATCTTCAGGTAGATCAATCAACCGAGGCGGAAGACCTAGCGGCACAATCTACGCGTGAGTTGGAATTGCTGGACAAGAAATTTTCGAAGAAGAAAAAGAAAAAGAAGCGGCCTACGGAAGGTAATGGGATGCGGGTAAATCAAAATCAGGCGGCTCCAAGACCAGAGCTTCAAGGTGCCAAAGCAGCGGAACCCAAACAAGCTCCTGCCCCACAAAATAGGCCAGCAGACGGCAACTCCTCTCCTAGACAAGGGGACAAGCGTAAAAAGCATAAAAACAGGCCTCGGCCAAACTTTAATGCAGCTCCTTCAGATGCTCCGGTATCCAAAGGAGAGTCACCTGCACCTAAGCCTACCAATACCCCATCAGAAACACCTAAGCGGTTCCCACCAAGAATCAATCAAGGACCGAGTGATACGAAAGGAAATGACTAAAATCTACCAAGCATCACTTCTTGGCTTAGTTCTATTGCTGTCTTCATGCGGAAAAAATCGGATGTATGAGGAATACCATTCCTTTGATTCCGACCTATGGCAAGAGACGGACTCCATCTATTTTGATCTTTCAACCTTAGATTCAGTAAGGGGAAAGGCAATTGTTGGGGTACGGTATACGGAGGACTACCCTTTTTCCAATTGCTACCTCAAATTGATTATCCAAGATTCAAGTGCTGTAGTCTTAATGGATAGTTTGGTGAATGTACCCATCTTTGATCGGCAGACCGGTAAGCCAATCGGACAGGGATTTGGCAACACCTTTACTACCTACGACACCCTACCCTTTGCTATCCCAAGGAAGGCTACCCAAGTGATTTTCCTTCAATACATGCGTCAAGCTGAACTTGAAGGAATTGAGGCCGTGGGGCTGAAGGTTTTAAAACCTTAAATTAGTTCAATTCAACTAAAAAGGATAAACCCCTCTTCTAAGGAGTTGAGCACCGACTAATCCAGCGTTTAGGCAAAGTATATGATTTGATTGTCAATGAATTACTTGGTTTTTGTTGATTGCGACAGTTGTTTATCCAATTGCCCTTGCGAAAATCTTTTCTATTGGCGTATATTTGCAGCATCTTGGTCCGAGACACTTGTGTTCTCCAAAAGCCAACACGGATTAGAGAGTTGGGTGAGTGGCTGAAACCAACAGTTTGCTAAACTGTCGTACGGGTTATACTGTACCGGGGGTTCGAATCCCCCACTCTCTGCACAAACAAAAGCCCTTAAATCATTGCATTTAGGGGCTTTTTTACTTTTTAACTTCAAGCAATTGATGCTAGGTGAGCTAAGCCGGCATAGCCTTAAGAATAAACTAGAGGTTTACTTTGAAGAATTTAAAAATGCCCTAGCATAAATTAAATCTTCCTCGGTATCGATGGCAATAGCCTGGTGAAGCGTCTCAACCATTTGAATGGGCACTCCCTTTTCCACCAAGCGAAGCTGTTCCAATAGCTCAACCTGCTCTAAGTATCCTTTGGGCCACTGCGTAAAAGAAAGCAGCATCTCACGTCGGTAGGCATACACACCGATATGCTTCCAATACGATAGTTCATCTCCTTCCCTATTGAAAGGTATTGGGGATCTTGAGAAATAAATGGCACGGCGGCTTTCATCCACAACCACCTTTACAAAATTCGGATTTTGAACCTGATCAGCACCTAAAACACACATCAAGCTCGCCACCTCAACGGCCGGATTGGAAAATACCGAAACCAAATCCCGTAGGGTCTGGGCATCTTGAAAGGGCTCATCTCCTTGCACATTGACAATCAGGTCAGCATCCACTTCCTCCAGCGCTTCCGCAATTCGATCAGATCCACTTTCATGCTCTTTTTTACTTAGCACTACCTTCCCTCCAATTGCATGAATTTGTGATTCAATCAGCGGATGATCCGTCACTACCCAAACTTCATTAAAGACTCCTGTTGCAAGCGTACTTTGATACGTACGTTGGATTACAGAAAGACCCCCGAGATTCTGAACCAATTTGGCTGGCAAGCGCGTAGATGCATAGCGGGCGGGGATGAGTGCAGCAATTTTCACAGGTCTGAACAATGGCGATTAAATACTAATAAAAATTAAATGAAACGAATCATCCCAATACCCTATACCATTCCTTAAGAATGCACTTACTTAATAGAAGCGCACCTCGCATTTTGGAAAGGCCTCCTTAAATGAATCTACAATTCTAGGCGTCAATCGGGTATTGAAACAGCTCAGTTTTTTGAGCCCCAGGATATCTTCCAAAGCCTTCAACGACCTTAAATCCGTGCTGGCCACATCCAATTCCTCTAATTTATTGAGAGGCTCTATTCCTTTCAAGGATTTGATATTCGTGCCAGACAGGTTTAACTTCTTTAAGTTGGTCAGCCCACTCAATGCTTCTAGCTCTTCGATCCCCGTATTGGACAAGTCAAGTTCCTCCAAAGCCACCAAGCCTGCAATGGGCAAGTAATCAATCGCTGGCATTTGGGAAAGAGTTAAAGAGGTAAGTTTAGTTAACTGACTCAATGGACTCAATTCCCTAGTAGGCGAGTCAAAAACAACCAATTTTCTCAAATTTGTGAAAATGGTCAATGGGGCTAAACTAGTGAATGTAACCCGTTCTAAAGCCAAAGAAGCCACCGCGGTAAGGTGATGAAGTTCATCGGTGGTTGGGGAAGAAGAAAGCTTAAACTGTTCACTCAATACTTGTTTCCAGTCCGCATCCAAACCTTCCCACCAGCTAAATAGACTATCTGATCTGTAAATAATCGAAACATCAGGTCTTTTCTGAAGAAATTCAGGAAATTCCACTTCCTTCACTTGAGAAGCATTTACATTCAGATAGCTGAGCTTAGGGAGTACTGAAAGTCCTGCTATCGATGAGATCGGGCTTCCCTCGAGGTCTATACGCTCCAAGAGCACATTTTTTTGCAAGATAGCTCCATCTTGAACACTGGTGTTTTTAGCTGTAAACTGCCGAAGTGTCTTCACCTCCTGCAGTGGCAGTAAGTTATCTACTTTGGCATTGTTCGAAATGCTCAAGGTACTAAGCGCCACAAAACGAACAACCGGCATCAACGATTCAATTCCTGAATCATCTAGATTCAATGTGGGGAAATTTAAAGTTTGAGTAAGAATTTCTATTCTAGGCTTTTCCAATTCCAAGGAAGGGTTGATTGAAACAAGCGCTTGTTTCCAAGCACTAGACAAGCTCTCCCACCAAGATTGTAAATCCTTTACATGGTGAATCAAAAGAATTTCGGGATGATTTCGCACAAAAAGCGTGGCATCTTCAGGACTCAGTTTGGTTTCATCTGCCGCTATTTTTTTCAAACTGCTCAAAGAAGCAACAGGAGATAAGTCAGACACCAAGCTAGCAGTAAGGTCCAAGTATACCAGCTTTGTTAAACTTGATAAGGGAGAAAGGTCTTCAAAATTAGTTTCCGAAAGCTCCAACTTGTTCAGTGCAGTGAGCTTGGAAAGAAGAGAGAAATTTAAAATGTAATTCTTATTCAAAGACAACGTTTCCAAGCTGCTCAAGTCTTTGATATTCTCCATGTTATTGAAGCCACTTTCGGTTAAATCAAGTTCTTGCAATCTTTTAAATTGATTTAGAACAGCAAAACTTTGAATGGATGTATTGGAGGCTTTTAAAACCTGTAGGTTGGAAAGGTTGATCAGCTCACTGATATCTTCAATTCGTGAGTTAGAAATATCTAAGTAGCGAAGCCTATCCGAATACTTAATAAACTTAATGGCCGTTGTTGGAGTATTGGAGAGATTTAAACTTTCCAATAAAGTAATGTTCGAGATTGGGGAAAGATCTTCAATGGCAGTTTGGCTAATATCCAAAAACTTTAAATCCCTCAACTCCGCAAGCGGTCTAAGATGCTTAATCTTTGATTTTCCTGATAAATTAAGGGAGTCTACCGCAACAAATTGGTAGAGTTTACTCAATTCAACAGAGTCAGTTTTTGAAAGCTGGAAACGAGATTTAAAGTATAGCTTCCATTCTGAATCAAGTGAAGCCCACCAAGCTAACAACTCGTCGTCTCGACTAATTTTAGTGGTGTAAATACTTGCAATCTTAAGCTCCTGTGATTTTTCATCCAGATTTATCTCAATAAATCTGGGTTTGGTATTTGAAATTTTCTCTCCTTTCAATCCTGTAGCTGCAAGTGTTCGGTCCAAGGAAGCTAAAAAAAACACTTGCCCATTTTCCTTCTGTCCTGGCTTGATTTCACGTACTTTAAACTTGAACTCTACATTTTTATAAAAAAATTCGATGTCCCTTAAATAGGAGGCAACGTCTTTATTCGTGACTACTTTTCGATCCAAAACCAAGTCATCTTCTACTTGAACCTTCCCGTCTCGGAAAATTTTAAGATAGCTCTCTCGAATGATTACATCCTTATCACGAGCTGAAGTTTGAGAATTGCCAAGGGTATTGAGTAGGAATTCTAAAAAACGAACCTGATCCTCCACTTTGGTCGAAAGTTCGGTCAGTTGATCTGTAGAATAGCCTTTTATGGTCTGTCCTTGTGCAAGAGTTGACAACCAAAAAAAGAGCAAAAGAAGTGCATACCGATTAATCTTGATCATAGATATACCTCAATAAAGTCTCCTTGTCTCCTGGGCCTAATCGCATCAAATTGGACACCAACCATCCCGTATTGAATCCTGGTCTATTGAATTGATTCACTTCAAAATACCAGCCTCCAATTTGGAAAAAATGGAACTTAACCCCATTTACCGTTTCAAATCGAAGATTATCCTGCTTCATCTCAAAAAGAAATATGGCTAAATAATCTGGTGTATAGGAAGTTGGAGTAAACGATTCTGGACTTTCAGAATCTTGGAATGCTCGCCTCATGTTCATAAACCCAAGTTCATGACTTAGGGGGTGAAGAAAATCTTTGGCTGAGCCAACAGGCTTGTTAAATAAATTTTTGAAGGGTTCAAAGATCACCTGATCAATCACCCACTCGTACCCCAAGCCCTCAGGCTGGATCTTCATGATAAAGGTCAAATTCTCTTTCTTGCCCTTGTACCAAAATACTGCATCCACTTCAGCAATCCATCCTGGCTTATGAAAAACCAAATATTGCGGATAGTTTGGTGAAAGTATATTGGTAATAAATTCGGATTTTAACTCCGGACTAATACTAGAAGATTGATTGTCGAAAAGTATGGATACAAATCCCTTTCTCAACTTCTCATTTTGATAAAGGGTGTCTCCTGGATAAAAACGCTTGGTGCCATCAATGGACTCCTCTCCATTGAACCTTCTAAAAAATTGATTCATTTGTTTGGTAGAGGCGGCAAATCTACCATCATCTTTTATTGTCCCGGGGCTGCCTAAGCCTTGCCCCGAGACAATAGAGATGTAGGAAATAAAAAAAGCAAAAATTAGTACGCTTTTTCTCATGCGGAAGTTTCAGTCACTCGAACATCGCCTAGCATAACGTCCCAAAACTCAATGGTACGGCCAGCAATCTGAGTTTGCTTCTTCTCTACATAAATGGTGATGTCCTTTTTGGTAGTGTCCTTGTAATTCATGCCAGTTTCAATGGAAGTACCCTCAAAACGCTGGTAAACTGTGATTACACCGACATATCTGCCATCAGGCTGTCTCTCCAAATCAGATACATATTGAATGTCATACCAAGTGATGTTCACCTTGTCGTAATTCAAGGCCATCAATCGCTCGAAGTATCTTCTTACTTTGTAGTACGCGATCTCCTTGGTGTTGATGGAAGAAACCCCCATTTCTGCACCAGCTGCAAAAAGCTCTTCAGCTCTGTCCATTACTCGGTTTGCTTCGGAAAATTGCGTTTCCTTATTTCCAATGATGGAAATGTACTTGGAAAGGTCTTTCACCTTTTCTAGTGCAAGAGAGTCAATCGCTTGCTTTCTTCTTGGGCTAATATTGTCCTGAGCAAATGCTGCCGTAACGGTAGCAAGAAATAGCCCTAGGATTAGAATACCTGTATTTTTCATAAGAGATTTAATTTCGGGGATGGATTATTTTCTTTTAAGTTCCAATTCAGTCACTTTACCCCCTGCCAAACGGATATCAGAGATGTAATTCAAGTTTTTCTTGGTGTCTTTCAAGTATTCCAAGTACTTCTTGATGGTAGTAGGCTCATCGTAATCTTTGACGCCACCTTCCTCATGAATTACAATCAAGATTGGAGTTTCCTGATTGGAGAACATTGCCAAAACTTCCTGAATGGACTGGTTTGCAGCAGTTACATTGCTTGCAGACGCAATAGAAGCAAATTGACTTTCAAGCTTTTCAACCGCGATTTCTTCAGCAGAGCGAACTACTGCTGCTGGAGCTTGAACCTTAACGGGTGCTGCTTCTTCTTTTACAACAGGAGCTGGAGCTGGCTCAACAGCCTTCTTTTTACTTTTACAGGCACCCATAGCCAAAAGGACTAGTACTGCCATCAACATGGTTTTCCTTAAGGAAAGCGCAAACATTGGATGTTTCATCATGAATTATTGGTTATTGATTTTGATTAGGTGATCCATTCCGGATTCTTAGGTAACGCAAATTAAATAAAACATTGCAAAGATTTTAACTACTTACTCGAGCGGTTCACTTTTTTTTCAAGGGATTTCACTTGAACAATTCCGAGAAATCTCCAAGCAAAAAAAAAGCCTTCAAACGAAAAGTATACTTCCCGCTAGGAAACAACGAGTTACTGAGATCGGCAACAAAAAAATCAACTTACAATCGCGCATCTACCAATGACCGATCTAGGATTCCTTTGACATCGTAGATGACCTGATTTGGGTTTTTTCGAAGTGGCATGGAAGCAAAAGCATCGTGGGAAACAGCCAAAACCACGGCTGAATACGCTGAGATATCAGGAAGCACTTGGCCGGTTTGAATTTTTATCCCATACTCCTCCTCCACTTCCTGCTCATTTGCCCAAGGGTCATACACATCTACCCCCATGTCAAAGGTTCGCAATTCATGGTAAATATCTATTACTCGCGTATTCCTTACATCAGGACAATTTTCTTTGAAGGTAAACCCTAGAATCAACACCTTCGCATCCAATACCTTGATGTCTTTACGCATCATTAACTTGATGATTTCGGTGGCAACAAATTTCCCCATGCTGTCATTCACCCTTCTGCCCGCGAGAATTATTTCGGGGTGATACCCCACCTCTTGTGCTTTTTGGGCCAGGTAAAATGGATCTACTCCAATGCAATGTCCACCCACCAACCCTGGTTTGAACTTGAGGAAATTCCACTTCGTACCTGCAGCTTCCAAAACCTCTTGGGTATCAATCCCCAACAAATTGAAAATCTTGGCCAACTCATTTACAAAAGCAATGTTGATGTCACGCTGTGAGTTTTCAATCACCTTGGAAGCTTCGGCAACCTTGATCGAAGACGCCTTGTAAGTTCCTGCAGTAATGATGCTCCGGTAGAGTTCATCCACAAAATCAGCTACTTCTGGAGTGCTTCCTGAGGTTACTTTTACAATCTGGGCTACAGTATGCACCTTATCGCCTGGATTGATTCGCTCGGGAGAATAACCCGCATAAAAATCAGTATTGAACTTTAATCCAGAAACCTTCTCCAATACCGGCACGCAATCTTCTTCCGTTACTCCCGGATACACCGTGGATTCATAGATGACCACATCCCCTTTTTTCAAATAATGCCCAATGTTTTCTGAAGCCTTCAACATTGGAATAAGGATAGGACGATTGTGCTTGTCTGTTGGAGTGGGTACAGTCACAATAAAAACGGTACAATCCCCCAACACATTGGAATCAAAACTTGGAAATAAGCCCTTTTGACCAATCTGAGGACTGCTCGAAACCAAAACAGATGAAAGCGATGCATCAGACACCTCTAAGGTGGCGTCATGCACAGCAAGGAGTTCCCCAACCCGCTTTTGGTTGATGTCAAATCCAACCACTGGATACTTTTTGGAAAACTCTACTGCCAAGGGTAGGCCCACATAGCCTAAACCGATTACAGCAATCTTTACTTCATTTATTGGCTTCACAAGCTATTTCAATTAGTCAATGACAAAAATTTATTAATCAGATAGTTATGTCGTTAAAAAAGGGGTTTTTATCGACCCGCCTTTTCCTTAAACAGCAGGCTTCCCTATTCCCTGAAATCTAAATCCTAATTTTTCCATACGGGTAGCATCCAAGATATTTCTACCATCAAATACCGTAGCTGGCTGCTTCATGTGCGCATGGATCTGTTCCCAGTCGAGCACCACAAACTCATCCCACTCGGTTAAAATGGCAACCGCCGCCGCATCTTTACATGCTTCATAGGCTGAATCAACCACCTGAACCAGGTTTCTATTTTCTTCACTTGAACGGGTATCTAGGAAGTCCAAGTCCGCATAAATTTTTTCTTTGGACACCTTAGGATCGTAAACGACCACGGAAGCACACTCCTCCAGCAGGTGATCCGCCACGTAGATGGCAGCCGACTCGCGGGTATCGTTTGTGTCTTTTTTGAAGGCCCAACCTAAAAATGCAATTTTCTTACCATTAACAGTATTGTACAGGCTTTTGATGATTTGCTTGGCAAATCTTGCGGTTTGATGGTCGTTGATTTTGATTACCTGCTCCCAATAATCCGCGACTTCATGCAACTGATAACTTCGGCTAATGTAAACCAGGTTGAGTATGTCTTTTTTGAAACAGGATCCTCCAAAGCCTACGGAAGCCTTTAAGAACTTCGGGCCAATTCGAGAATCCATTCCGATTGCCTTGGCAACATCGTCCACATCAGCACCAGTAGCTTCACAGAGTTCTGAGATGGAGTTGATCGAAGAAACGCGCTGGGCTAGAAAAGCATTGGCAGTGAGCTTGCTCAATTCAGAAGACCAAAGGTTCGTCGTCAAAATCTTTTCCTCTGGAACCCAGGCGGCATAGATTGACACCAAGGACTGAATCGCTTCTTTTCCTGCCTCACTTTGGTCTCCCCCAATCAATACGCGGTCCGGATTTAATAAGTCTTGAACCGCTGTTCCCTCTGCCAAAAACTCAGGATTGGAAAGCACCTGAAACGAAACGCCAGATGGAGAATTATGCAAAATGTCTTTCACCGCCTGAGCGGTACGAACAGGCAAGGTGGATTTTTCCACTACAATTTTTGAAGAAGTAGCCACTTCTGCAATCTGCCGAGCACAGAGTTCAACCCACTTCAAATCGGCAGCCATTCCCTTCCCCTCTCCGTAGGTTTTGGTGGGGGTATTCACGGAAATAAAAATCATGTCTGCTTCTCGAATTCCTTGTTCTACCTCCTTGGAGAAAAACAAGTTTCTCCCACGCGCTTTGGACACAACTTCTGCCAAACCAGGCTCATAAACGGGTAAAAAACTTAAATCCTCATGATTCCATGCCTCGATTCGAGCGGCATTGGCATCCACCACTACTACACGGATGTCTGGACATTTTAGAGCCAATACGGCCATCGTAGGCCCACCTACATAGCCTGCTCCGATGCAACAGATTGTTTTAATTTTTTTCATTGTTTGCTTTACTCAAGTCAACTAAAAAAATCAAGCAGCATAAAATCGAACTGCCCACCCATGAATTCACCCTGCAAATAACGGAAGGAATTGCTGTTTTTTAGTAAAAACGGCTACAATTTGTAGGTATTAAATCCAAAACAAGCTGCAGTAATCCGATTAGTTCTTAGTTACTCCAAAATTCCAAGCAAGAATTATTGTCTTAAATCCCCGATTTTTTTTTAACTTTTTCGAATTAACACCTAACCCATGACCTACTCAAGCCTTATTCGAGGGCTTATTTGGATTTTGAGCATCGTTTCCATTTGGAGTTGCTCAGAAAAAGCCGCTACCCCTCCTGAATTATTGGAAGGCGAACAGCTCAGTTACAACTTCCATATACGCCCTATTCTTTCAGATAAATGCTTCGCTTGCCATGGACCCGATGCGAATAAGCGAGAAGCCGACTTGCGACTCGACACGGAAGCAGGTGCATTTGCAGCACTGAAGGATAGTCCAGGGAAATTTGCTCTCGTTGCTGGAAAGCCGCTCAACTCAGAAGTGTACCACCGCATCACAAGCGCCGACCCGAGCTTGATCATGCCTCCCCCTGAATCAAATCTAAGCCTAACTGAGAATGAAGTTCAACTAATTACCCGCTGGATTGAACAAGGGGCAAAATATGAGCCCCATTGGGCATTTACACGGGTAGAAAAGCCAAAAGTTCCTACCACCGATTGGGGAATTAATGAAATTGATCGATTTGTCGCAGCAAAAATCAAATCCAAAGGACTGGAGCCCAATCCCGAAGCCAGTTCCTTTGAACTGATCAAGCGCGCAAGTTTGGACCTTACTGGTCTCCCACCCTCCCTAGAACTGCTGGAGAAATATGCAGGCTTCAAAGGAGCAAACACCTACGATAAATTACTAGATCAATTGCTCAGTAGCCCAGCTTACGGAGAAAAAATGGCCATTCTCTGGTTGGACATCTCCCGCTACTCCGACAGCTATGGCTACCAAGACGACAACATTCGAAGCCAATGGCCCTACCGAGATTGGGTGATTCATGCCTTCAATAAAAACTTGCCTTACGATCAATTTTTGACTTGGCAGCTCGCAGGCGACCTTTTACCCAATCCAACCAAAGAGCAAATCTTGGCAACTGCCTTTAATCGAAATCACAAATACACCGAAGAAGGCGGCATCATCGAAGAAGAATACCGGGTGGAATATGTGTTGGACAAAACCAACACCTTTAGCAAAGGGATCCTCGGAATTACCATGGAATGCGCCCAATGCCACGACCACAAGTATGATCCAGTATCCCAAAAGGAATACTACGAGCTCTATGCATTTTTTAACAACTCCCAAGAAAAGGGCTTTGAGGGGGACGTAAGCGTATCCAAACCTGCAAAAACCCCAATTCTTTGGGTTGAGCAGGAAGATTTGGATGGTATTCTCAGCTTCATCAACCATCCTGATACGAGCAAACTCAGCATATCTGTGATGGGTGAATTGGAAGAAAAAAGAACGACCTACATCCTCAATAGAGGGGCCTACGATGCTCCTACCCTACCTGTAGAAGCATCTACCCCCACTTCCATCTTGTCCTTCTCGCCCTCCTTTGAAAAAAATCGACTCGGGCTTGCCAAGTGGACTACCCATCGCGATAATCCGCTTACAGCACGCGTTTTTGTCAACTTGATTTGGCAAGAAATCTTTGGACGAGGCATTGTCAAATCTGCCGGTGATTTCGGGATGCAAGGCGACCTCCCTACCCATCCTGAACTACTCAATTGGTTGGCAGCAGATTTTATGGAGCAGGACTGGAACATGAAAGGGCTCCTCAAAAAAATCTTACTTTCAGCTACTTACAGGCAATCCGCTAGTATTTCCTCAAAGCATTTGGAGATTGACCCGGACAACTTCTATTTGGCCCGAGCACCACGCCTGCGACTCCCTGCCGAAAATATACAAGACCTTGTGCTTGCCTCCAGTGGATTGTTGGTGGGAGAAATTGGAGGACCTAGTGTGAAGCCCTACCAGCCTTCGGGACTCTGGGAAGCAGCTACTTCTGGCCGTGGAGTGCTTGCCAACTACCAACAGGATACCGGCAACAATTTGTACCGTAGAGGAATATACAACTTCATCAAACTAACGGTTCCTCCACCAAAAGCTATCATATTCGACTCAAGCAACCGGGACAGATGTGAGATCACTCGAAATCGAACCAATACCCCATTGCAAG
>JBIIGH010000112.1:0-8046 GCA_044236565.1 Algoriphagus sp.
TACCGGCCCCATGCACTCAAAGCCAATCGAGAGGAATTGTTGGACTTGGCCTTGCGGTTTTTAAATGCGCCCTTTCAAGCTGGTGGGAGAAGTATTTTTGGAATGGATGCCAAGCATGTCTTCCCCTTGATTTTTGCGATGGGGGGCTATGCTTGGCCAACCGGGAAACTTCCAGGCAGGCCAATCACTCCTGAGGAAGTGGTACCAGGAGATTTAATGGTGGCTTGGGACGGGGTGCTGGAGCAGCATTATTATGCTTTGTATCTGGGAGCGGAACAAGTTTTTTGGATGGATCACCGCATGCAGAAGACTGATTTGGAGGATTGGGAGGCGTTTTTGATAGAGGCCTCCGACACGGAACTGGAGGTTAGGATGTACACATTGGTAGGATAAGGGATGGAAAAGCGGGTGTTGGTGTTGAATTTAGATCATTATCCTGTGGCAGTGGTGACTGTTCAGAAAGCCATGGTCCTGCTGCTTTTGGAGAAAGCTCAAGTCCTTTCGGCGTATGAGTTGCTCGAAATTCGTACGGTTACCCGAACTTTTACCTATCCTGCAGTAATTCGTTTGGCTCAGTACAAGCATATTCCATACAAGGGGGTGCTATTGAATCGGGCCAACTTGTTTCGTAGGGATCGTGGCCAATGCCAGTATTGCGGGAGCTCCAAGCAGCTGACCATCGATCACGTCATCCCGCGCTCCAAGGGGGGCAAGACTTCTTGGACCAATCTAGTGACCGCCTGCAATCGATGCAATGTGCTCAAGGGGGACAAGACGCTGGAGCAGGTTGGCATGCAGCTGCAAACTGAGCCCTTTGTGCCTTCACTCTCCTATTTTTTGGCATCCTATGCCGAGCGGCAAGCACCCGAATGGCTGCCCTATTTGGAGACTGCCGTGGCGCAGCTGCAAAAGAAATAGCAAATCCTGCAGCGATTACTTTTCAAATTCCACGATGTATTCGGAGAAATAGCGTCCTAAATCCGAATACTTAAAAAAGAGACGTGCTCGCTTGCCTAGCTTCAGACTTGTGTTTTTGGCTGCAATATCTTCTGGGGTATTGAGGGGCTGCAAAGAAGGATACCAGATCACATGTCCTGGTTTTTGGACCAGCACTTGGGGGGTAGACCAGGCTTGGGAATTGTTGCCCTCGCCCAATTCTCGATGGGGGTTGAAGGAGATGTAGAGCTTGTCTCCAATCCATTTTTGTCCTTCTACATGACCCATCAGCATCACCCAGCATTCCAGGTAGGTATTCCAACTTACGGATGGGCCCCAGTGGAAGCCTCCCTTTTCGGAGGAAGCTGGTCCGCCTCCATTTTCTTTGGAAATCTGAAGGGAGGAAATAGGTTTGCCAATTTCATCCCAAGGGGCATTAAACCCTTTTCCATCCCATCGTTTGGCTTTCCCCCGTGGCTGTTCCAGATCGCTGATTTTGATGCGTGCCACGCTGATGCATTGACCTGATTGCTCCACATTGGGGTCGTAGGTGGCGGGATCATAGACGCCTGGATAGCTGTATTCTCCATAAAATAAGTACACGTAGTCGCCCACTGCTACCGCACTTGGATCGCCAACACCTCCGGCAAAGGTTTTGGAGCTGTTGTGGGGATTGAGGATCAGGCGGGGCTGTCGGTCTTCCAATAGGATGCCTTTGTTGTCCCAGTTCCAACCCCCATCGCTGGATTTCATTACCCCGATGCGCGGAACCGCTGCTGGCGTGATGCGGTCGGTCAGGCCAAGGGGCCAATTTTTATCCACATATCCTTCCCCTGTTTTTGGGTCGTAGGGGAGGGTCTCGGGGTAGTTTTCGTTGTGGTAAATGGCGTAGAGTGTTTTTCCCGAAGCATCCCGTTCGTCTTGGTACACCGTTTCAAACCAAATGGCTCCATGGAGACCGGGCTGACCGATGGGTGCATTTTTGGGAAGGCTGGGAGCGATGTATTCCGCGGCTGGGGTGCTGAAGACCACATCTGCATTGGGGCCGGAGGCAAATTTGAGATCTGTAGCATAGCCCCAAACAGGATCCTCCCCGTATTTTCCTGGAAAAATCCGTAGCGTATCCCCGATCCAGGCTTCGGCCATGTTGCAGTCCACAAAGTTATTGAAGGGAAAGGTGTCTGTGGGGATAAGTGTAAATCGGGGGAGGGTAGGCGTGCCGATTTCCTCCTGAGGGGGCTTGGGTGTGCAGGCGAAATGGGTCGCCAAAAGCAGAAAAAAAACAGGGATCCGCGAAAAATATTTTTTAGGGGCCATACAAGCGTGTAGATTTGAAAAGAAATAGGGTGATTATCCGCAAATTTACCAGGTATTCAAAATAGACTTAAATTACTGCGGATAATCTTCGACAGTTGACAGTTCACAGTCCACAGCACATTTTCTTGCCTTTTAAATCTTATTTTCTTTGGTTAATGGGACTAAAGCGGATATACACAGAAGAAATATACTTAAAAATAGAATTTTGATTTTACCATGATGAACTTTTTTCTTTCAAAAAACTGGGTGTCGAAGCTAGGTCTTCCACTGCTCGTGCTCTTGTTGCTTTCTGCTACCCCACTTTTTTCCCAGGTGCTGCAGTCGCCCAACCAGAAATTGAGTCTTCGCTTTTTTCTTGGACCCAAAGGGGAACCAACCTATACCCTTCAACTTAACCAACAACAAGTAATCTTACCCAGCACCTTGGGTTTTGATCTAAAAAACGACGAGGTCAATCTTTTGGATGGCTTTGTGATCACCGATAGTGCACGAACTTCCAAAGATGAGACTTGGGCGCCGGTTTGGGGAGAGGAATCACAGATTCGCAACCACTACAATGAATTACTAGTAGGTCTAACCCAAACCAGCACTGGTCGCAAGGTAAACCTTCGCTTTCGAGCTTTCGACGAGGGAATTGGGTTTCGCTACGAGTTTCCCACGCAGGAAAACCTAGCCTACTTTGTCATTCAAGAGGAGAAAACTCAGTTTGCGATGACGGGTGATCACACCGCTTTTTGGATTCCTGGGGATTACGATACCCAGGAGTACGACTATGTGGAGTCCAAGTTGTCCGAGATCCGTGGTAAAATGAAGGAAGCCATCACGCCCAATGCTTCCCAAACTCCTTTTTCGGACACGGGCGTACAAACTGCCTTGATGCTGAAATCTGCGGAAGGGTTGTACATCAACTTGCATGAGGCGGCCTTGATTGACTACCCAGCGATGCACTTGGAACTCGATGACCAGCGCCTGGTATTTACTTCCCACCTCACTCCCGATGCGCAAGGTGATAAGGGCTACCTGTATGCGCCTACCCAAACTCCCTGGAGAACCGTTATCGTGAGCGACAAGGCAGCGGATGTGCTGGCTTCGCGTATCACCTACAATTTGAACGAACCTTCCAAAATTGAGGATGCCTCCTGGATCAAACCCATGAAGTACGTGGGTGTCTGGTGGGAGATGATCACGGGCAAAAGCTCTTGGTCCTACACCAACGACTTCAAAGCCGTGAAACTAGGTGAAAGCGATTACAGCCAGGCCAAGCCCAACGGTACACACGGAGCCACGACGGCGAATGTTAAAAAATACATCGATTTTGCTGCCAAGCATGGATTGGATGGGGTATTGGTTGAGGGTTGGAATGTTGGCTGGGAAGACTGGTTTGGGAATTCCAAAGACTATGTGTTTGACTTTCTGACTCCCTATCCGGACTTTGACTTGAAGGGGATTGCTAGCTATGCCAAAGAGAAAGGTGTGCAAATGATCATGCACCACGAAACATCCTCTTCTGCCCGCAACTACGAGCGGCACATGGACAAGGCCTATCAGTTGATGAAGGACTATGGATACCCAGCCGTCAAGAGCGGCTATGTGGGGGATATCCTTCCGCGTGGGGAGTACCACTACAGTCAATGGCTGGTCAACCACTATCAGTATGCTTTGGAGAAGGCTGCCGAATACCAACTGATGGTGAATGCGCACGAGGCGGTTCGACCGACAGGTATTGCCCGTACCTGGCCCAATCTTATTGCCAATGAATCTGCTCGGGGTACCGAATACCAGGCCTTTGGGGGAAGTAAAGCCAACCACGTGACCATCTTACCCTTTACGCGACAGATCGGAGGTCCGATGGATTACACGCCAGGCGTATTTGAAATGGACGTGCACAACGGTTCCCATGTCAATAGCACCCTTGCCAATCAGTTGGCGCTGTATGTGACGATGTATTCGCCTTTGCAGATGGCGGCTGACTTTCCGGAAAACTACGAGCGCTTTCCTGATGCCTTCCAATTCATTAAGGATGTGGCCTTAGATTGGGAAAAGAGCGTGTATGTGGAGGCAGAGCCGGGGTATTACCTGACCATTGCCAGAAAAGCAAAGGACACAGGCCATTGGTTTGTAGGAAATGTCAATGGATTTGAAGGCCGTACCGGTGAGGTCAAGTTAGACTTTCTGGATGCTGGCAAGCTGTATGTAGCCGAGCTCTATGCTGACCAACCAACTGCGCACTTCAAAACCAATCCACAGGCCTACCAGATCAGCACCTGGGTCGTAGATTCCAAGTCCGTGTTGCGGCAGTATTCCGCTCCTGGAGGCGGTTATGCGATTCGAATTCGAGAAGTAAGCAAGGAGGAAGCGAAGGGAATCAAGAAATTAAAATAAGCGGTTTTGGTCCTTGGGTCAAATCAACTAGATAGCAGTCAGGTAGCTTTCCCGAACCAAAGCTTGGAGTTGGTTGTGGGTCATTTTATCTGCATCCAATACCTTCATTTTTAGTGTAGCAAAGTGCTTCTGCTCCTGCAGGTAGTGGAGGAATTGGGTTTTGACTACGCCAGGTCCGAGCAGAAGCAAGTCCGTAGCCGCATGCACTTTTTTTTCCAATTGGTCAAAATACTCCTTCAGCTGCTGCTGGTGGATGTTGTTTTTCTTTTTTTCATTGTTAGAGGCATCTCCGGTACCTGGACCAAATCGTGTAAGGTCAGATCCTTCCCCGGGGTTGCGTACCTGCGTGCGTATGGGCGAGGGGAGTTCTTCCAAGAGTAGCGCCTGCTTGTCTTGGAAGCTGACCAGTAGCGCATGACTTTGATCCATCCAAAGTGCCAATTTTTTTGAGCCGTTTGATTCCATGTTTCAGTTAGTTTAGTTGAGGAACAAGGAGACGAGGCGAACTTTTTTCGAGCAAATTCTCAGCGAGCTATGATTTGCCATGCATTAGAAATAAGTACGGATTGAAACCTAGCCTTTGAGGTAAGGTAACTGGTTTACAGGGAGATAAACTATGATTTTTATCACCTTAATCATTTATCCTAAAATGTGGGGAGTTTGAAACTAGCGCCAAGGAAAGGTGTAAAAAACAATCTCTTGGTAGTTATCTCGCTCGTAAAGGATGCCGAGGGTATCGCGGTCAAGAAGGACCAAATCGGAATAGGCGGTCCAGGAAGATTTCTTGGACTCTGAAGTGGAATCTATGGGGATGGACTGGGGCCAGGTTTTGCCTTCGTCCCGAGAGATTTTAACGGTCAGGTGATTCCGATCCTGGGGATCTGCTGCATTCGCATGCGCGAGCAGGGTTTTCCCGTTTTCGATACCTATGGACAAGAGTGATCCTTGGCAAACTGGATCGGGCAACTCGGGCTCAAAATATTCCTCTTCCCAGGTGGCTCCTCCATCCGAGGAATAGGCGAGGATGCGCTGCCTCACCGTTCCTTCCTGGTTGCGTACACTCATAAGTAGTCGGTTTTGACTAAGCTGTGCTGCAGTCGCCTCGTTGGAACCAGGGAATTTTAAGGATTCAGCAAGTTGGTAGCTTTTTCCGTGGTCATCCGAATAAAATCCATGGGCTCGGTATTCCCTGAAATTTTCCTGAGGATCCCCTTCTGAGTGGTTTGCTGGTACAAATAGTCTTCCTTTAAACTTCCCTTCTGTAATTTGTACCGCATGTCCTGGGGTATTCGCATAACTGCGCCAATCCGATGGATTGGTGTAGTTCGAGTTGGCATGAGATTGATTAGGTTTGTGCACCTGCTGCGTAATATTTTCTGGGGAAGACCAGGATTTTCCCAAGTCTACCGATTGGATGACCCATACTTCGCGTAGTCCTTTATTTTTACGGACCTCAGCTTCTGAGTTATTGCCTGTATTGTAAAAAAGAAAAATCACGCCTTCCGGATAGTTAGGATGCAAAAGATCCATCACTGGGGCAGGATTGCCTGCTTGAAGGTCATTGTAATCCACCAAGGTATGTAAGGAAGACCAAGTTTGACCTCTGTCTTGACTACGCTTCATGACCAGATTGATATCCCCAAAATCGGCACTTCCCTGCACCCGTCCTTCGGCAAAGGCAAGCAGATCGCCATTTGGTAGTTGGATGATGGCAGGAATGCGGTAACTGACATGTCCTTCTTGTCCGCTTTGGAAAACCGTCACTTTCTCTTGGGCCACAAGAGCTACCTGGACAAAAAAGAAGAATAGGAAACAACAAAGACGGAGATGCATCGGATACATTTTGAGATAAGCTACAGGGAATAGGGTGTAAAATCAAGAAAATACTTGTTTTTGGTTCAGTCGGGAGTGGAGGACCTAGGTACTAAAATTAGGCTCCAATTCGATTTTGGAGATCTTTTAGGTTGAAATTGAATTTTTTTGACTTCTATAAAAATCTTTAATTAGAAAAAGTCTAAATAAAAATTGACTCGCGTTTCTCTCGGAGCTATGTTTGTATTGTTATTTATAATAGGTCTAAATAAAAATACTGACATGGTTCGATCTTTCTTTTTCCTAGTCCTTCTTACACTGCTCTCTGTGAGTAGCTTCGCACAGAAAAATGCGATACTTGGCACCATTGTAGATCAAAAACAGCAGCCACTCGCTGGCGTATCGGTATCCCTTCAAGGAACTGTCAGAGGAGTACAATCCGATCAATCAGGAAATTACATTTTAAAAGATATTCCGGCTGGGAAGTATCAGCTAGTGGTCAGCCATCTAGGATTTCAACCCTTTAGCCGAGAGTTGGTCCTAGAAGCAGGTGCTCAACAAGAAATCAATGTGGTGCTGCAAGAATCCGCTGTTGAACTCGGGGAATTTAGCATCAGCGCGAGCCGGGGGATCCTAGGACAAGGTCACCTACCAGAAGTGCAAGACTACCGCATCAATGCCGGAAAAAAGAATGAGGTAATCCGCATCGGCGAGTTGAATGCCAACCTGGCCATGAACAATAGCCGACAGATTTTTGCAAAGACACCCGGCATCAGCATCTGGGAAAATGACGGTTCGGGCGTCCAACTCGGCGTGGCCAGCCGTGGACTTAATCCCAACCGGTCTTGGGAGTTTAATGTGCGCATGAACGGCTACGACATCACACCAGATCCCATGGGCTACCCAGAGGCGTATTTTACCCCTCCGATGGAAGTGGTGGAGCAAATCGAGATCGTGCGTGGGGCTTCTTCCTTGCAGTACGGATCGCAGTTTGGAGGATTGATGAACTTTGTACTTCGCAAGCCAGACCCCTCTACCCGCTTTACCTCTGAGACGGTCAATACCGTAGGAAGCAATGGGCTATTTAGTTCCTTCACGTACATTGGTGGAACAGAAGGAAAATGGAGCTACACCGCCTATTACCAGCGTCGTGTAGGCAAAGGATGGAGAGAAAATGGGGCATTTGAAACGCACCATACCCATGCAGAGGTCAACTATGCAGCAAGCAACCGTCTGAAACTGGGAATGGAAATGACCTATATGACTGCGGATACCCAGCAGCCAGGAGGCTTGACGGATGCACAGTTTGAAGTAGATCCTCAGCAGAGTACGCGTGCCCGCAACTGGTTTAGTACGCCATGGTACATTCCTGCTCTTACTGCCGAGTATCTTGTTTCTCCCAAAACGAAGATCAGCTGGAAAGCTTTTGGCACTTTTGCGGAGCGCAATAGTGTGGGCTTCATGCGCCCGATCAACGTGGAAGACGATTTGGGCAACCGTCAGGTGGACCGAGATTATTACACCACCTACGGATCAGAAGTTCGACTCAGTTCCTCCTACACCTTATTTGGCCGGGAGCAGTCCCTCGTCGGAGGTCTT
>JBIIGH010000113.1:0-8035 GCA_044236565.1 Algoriphagus sp.
CCGAGTTTCTCGGCTGCGATGTTGAATCTCTCCATCATGGACTCCAAAGGATTCTCTCTATCCTTTATCGGTGCCGGTTCTATGTAAGCCATATTGGGTCGTTAGGTAGTAAACTGTGAAGTAAATTTAAGCAGATTTTTAATTCCGAGGGGTAGAATTAACAGATTTTCAAAAAAGCGGTGATGAACGGCGCCGAAAGTAACAATCCGTCAAAGCGATCCATAAATCCACCGTGCCCAGGAAGTATGGATCCAGAGTCTTTGATTTCGATGGAGCGCTTGAATAGGGACTCAATCAAATCCCCATAGGTGCCGGCAATGATGATAATTCCTGCAATCACCAACCATTTCCAATCCTCTAGCACCACAAAGTACTGGGAGAGAATAAAGGCTACAGCAATGGCAGAAAAAGCACCTCCTAAGAATCCTTCCCAGGACTTTTTAGGCGACACGCGTTCGAAAAGTTTGGTCTTCCCAAATCGCGTTCCAGCAAAGTAGGCTCCAGTGTCGCTGGCCCATAAAATAAGTAAGCATCCCACCAATATCTCGTAATGGTACACCGCGTCCACTGAAAATACAGCCAAATTCAATAACGAAAAGGGAGCAGCCACATAAAAAAGGCCTAGATAGGTGTATGCGACACCCGTAAATGGCTTCTTATCCGTCTTTTTGTAGAGCTTGATGAACAGTGTCAAGGATATCAACGGAAAAATCAGGTAGAGGTATTCATTGGGTAAACGCTCTTTTTCCACCATGAAGGTTAAAGCGAAAATCAATAGGCCGAGGATGGTCCCAAACGTCTTCAAGGGCAGCATCCCATCCAAGCCAGAAAGCTTGTAAAACTCCATTTGAGAAAAGCCCAAAATCCCTGCAAAAACAAGGAAGTAAGTCCAATCCGAATAAATGCTTGCAGCCAAGACCAGTACCCCTCCCACTAGGGCCGTGATTGCCCGCTGAACCAGGTTGCTGTACTTATTGATGTTAAAACGTGATCTCATGCTGAATCAGTTGAAGTGCATAAAGGGTTTGGTCTGTAGGAACAAGCACCTCATAGGTACCAAAGACCTGGTAGACGGATTCTTTCTTGTTGAGAACAAAAGCCGCGACTCCTTTATCTTCCAAGACCCCCTTCACAATTTCTACTCGAATTTGATTTTGATCCTCAAACACTTTCGTCCAGTTTTTCATTCGGTACCCGATTGACTTTTTTAAAATAAAGGAATCCAAGGATAAGAACCAAAATTCCTACAACTGCCCCGGGGTAAGAAACGGTGTCAGTAGACTGAACATCTAGGTCGATTAGGCCCTCATTGGATGCGTAAACTAGCAAAAGGGTGAAGGTATTGTTGAGGATATGGCCCAGAATCGGGTAAAATAAACTTCCGGTGTAATGGTAGAGGTACCCAAACAAGGCGCCTAAAAACATTCGCGGCAGAAAGCCATAAAACTGCACATGGATTGCTGAAAAAATGAAGGCCGTGATCCATATCCCCAAATGAGGGGATTGAAAGTATCGCTGCATTTTAGGCTGAATTAGCCCGCGAAAAAACAGTTCCTCTCCAATACCTGCAAATACGCCAATCACCAAAATTCCAGAAAGAAGCTCCGGGATGGATTGAAAATCTGTCAGGTAGTTGGTAAGTTCCATGAGCTGTGTTTCCATATCGCGCATCCATTGTTCCACTCCAGAAAGAAATTCAGGCAAGATCAATAGCGAATTCCAATACATCAGCAGGCCATTGAACAGCATGCCTCCGACCGTCATAGCGACTACTAAGGCCAGATTTTTTCCGCTTACACGAGCCAACTGCTTGGACCAGTGGAGCTCGGCTTTTTCCATAAAGCGAGTAATGATCCAGGTGGCTACCCAAAATCCAAGACCAGAGCCCAGCCCTTGTGCAAAAAGCAAGGCCATGCGTCCGTTTGGAACCGAATAGTCCCCACCTACTAGGGCCATCAACTCTTCTACGCTGATTTGAAAAAGGGGCGGAATGAGGATCACAGCGATGCCTTGAAGCAAAACTAGGGTACCGAATGCCACTAAAGTGATGACCACGAGGGACAAAAGCCAGTTCTTTCGAGAGGCTATTTCAGCCTGAGTTTCGTAAATCTCCATAATTGGGCTAAATTTACACGAAATTTAGAATGTCAGGTGGTAAAGATTGGAAATATAGCATTGGGAGATTTCCCGCTCCTACTCGCTCCCATGGAGGATGTGAGTGATCCCCCCTTCCGGGCAGTATGCAAGCAAAACGGCGCTGACTTGATGTATACCGAGTTTATCAGTTCCGAAGGACTCATCCGCGATGCAGCCAAAAGCGTGCAAAAGCTGGATGTTTACGACTACGAACGCCCGGTAGGCATCCAAATTTTTGGAGCAGAAATTGAATCCATGCGGGAAGCCGCTGCCATCGCCGAGGCTGCCGGACCTGATATTTTGGACATCAACTATGGATGTCCCGTTCACAAGGTAGCCTGCAAAGGTGCTGGAGCGGGGATCTTACTGGACATCGACAAGATGGTTTCCATGACTGCGGAGATTGTCAAGCGGGTCAACCTTCCCGTGACGGTAAAAACCCGTCTTGGATGGAGCCATGATACCATTCGGATTGTAGAAGTAGCCGAACGACTCCAGGATATAGGCATACAGGCCATCTCCATCCACGCCCGTACCCGACAGCAAATGTACAAGGGAGAGGCCGACTGGTCTTGGTTGAATCTAGTCAAAGACAATCCTCGCCTACACATTCCTGTGTTTGGCAATGGAGACATTGATAGCCCCGAAAAAGCAGCCGAATACCGATCCAAATACAATGTGGACGGCATGATGATCGGCAGAGCATCGATTGGCTACCCTTGGATTTTTAACGAAATCAAACATTTCTTTGCCACGGGCGAAAAACTCGCTGCACCTGACCTAATGGAACGCATTGCAGTGACCAAAAAACACCTAGACTTTTCCATCGAGTGGAAAGGGGAAAAGCAAGGCATCCTTGAAATGCGCCGCCATTACACGAATTACTTCAGAGGCATGCCCAACTTCAAACCCTTTCGTACAGAAATGGTTACAGCAGAACACTATGCAGAAGTTCTCAGCATTTTGGATCGCGTGCAAGAAGCCTATGCGGATCACGAATTTCAACCCCTGTAGCCACCGATTATCCCTTTTCTTAGGAATGGGTCCAAAATAGGGACTAGTTCGAACTGAAAACGAGTTTATTTCCACCCAAAACCCCTCCAATGGACACCACCACCTCTGAAAATTCCCTCAAAAATTGGATTCTTTTGGTGGTACTCACCTTGATTTGGGGTAGCTCCTTTATTCTGATCAAAAGAGGGTTGGAAGTGTTCTCTCCTGGAGAAGTAGGAGCCTACCGCATGGTGGCAGCTGCTAGTTTACTTCTTCCTTTATCTCTTCCTCGTCTCCGACAGCTCAGCAAAACGCAGGTAAAAAATCTGTTGATCACCGGCATGTTGGGAAGTTTTATTCCTGCTTTTTTGTTTCCAATTGCGCAGACCCAATTGAGCAGCTCCCTAACCGGCGTTTTGAATGCGCTCACTCCACTTTTTGTGGTGCTGTCTGGTGCACTTTTCTTCAATACCTCCATCACCAAAAGAAATGGAATTGGCTTGGTCATCGCTTTCTTGGGGGTACTTGTACTAGTAACTTTCAAGGAAGGCGGAGGATGGGATTCCTTGTCACAAATCAACGCCTATGCCTTGTATGTCATTGCAGCTTGTGTTTGCTACAGCTTCAATCTACATTTCATCAAGGCACGATTTACGAAATTGAAGTCCATTGAAATCTCATCCATTTCCTTGTTGATGATTCTCCCTTTTGCCTTGATTTATTTATTTGGAGGCACCCAGTTCTCCTATAAAATGGCCACCCATCCAGACGCTTGGGAGGCGCTTGGTTACGTCACCCTACTCGGCATGGTGGGCACTGCTACGGCCTTGGTTTTATTCAACATCATGATCAAAAACGCAAGCCCATTTTTCGCGAGTTTGGTCACCTACACCATCCCAATTGTCGCCATCATGTGGGGTGTTTTGGATGGAGAAGTGCTCCTTTTGGGCCATTACTTTGGTATTGCTGCGGTAATTTTGGGTGTTTGGGTAGGGAATCGGAAATAAAAAAAGACCTGCGTTTTAATTTTTTCGATTCATCCGCTGCCTCCAAGCAGAAGCAAGCATGGGGAGTTGCTGGTAGGATTTGATTCCCGCCTTGACCCCCTGAGATTTTAAAAATAGGTCATTGGACTTTCGACTCATTTCAAGCCATAAAGGAGGATAGGCCTCAGCCGATTTACGAATCGAAATCAAGTCTTGGATAATTCCTCTCGGAAGATTTTCCATCCAGCACAAGGCTCCATCTGGGTCCATCCCATGGTAATCTCGAAGCTGGTAACGAAGCAATAAAAGATGGGCCGCATAGCGCAAAATCGGTTCCTCCGATCGGGTACAGATCACCCAAGCAATAAAATTGGCCTCTCCCTCATCCGTGACCCCATAGCTATGGGCCATCTCGTGCGCAATGGTAAAGGGTTTTTCCAAGGTATGCAAACTCGGATCTAGGTAACTCTCTCCCGTAAACGGGAAGTAAATACCTAGAATGCCCAATCTTCGCATGAATCCTTCAGGAGGAAACTCCTTCGTTCGTGGGCGTCCGGTAAAATTCAACCCTAAGACTTCCAAATTTGCTTGCATCGTGCCGCGCACCAGCTCCTCGAGGGGTAAATACGCCATCACTTCGGTGAGGGCTGTGGTGTCCTGGCTGATGCGCCCCCGATCCAAGGTGGCCAATTGGAGCGTTCGATCTAGCTCAGCGGTCAGCTGCTGTACATCGAGCGGCTTGGGTTGCAGGTTTAGCTGCTGGAAAATGGGGGTCCGCTGGTAATTAAACCCCCAAAGCAATAGAAAAAAGAATACCAAGGCACCTAGTCCATTGGCACTTGCCTGAAGGGCGTAACGAGCCCGTTGCCTCCAACCTACAAGTCGAAAAAATCGACGAAAACTGCCCCAAGAAAGGGCTAATACCAGACCTATGAATACGTAAACGGTAGGGAAAGGCAGCTTACCCAAGCTGAGGTCAATCCCATTGCGAATGACTGGAAAAAAAGTTCGCGAATAGAATTGATCTGTAGCCTCAGGGAACTGGCCAGCCAGAAATCGAACTGCTAGTGCCAGCAGCCCCAAAAAGGCCCAGGTCCAGTTTGTTTTTTTCACAGCTTCGAGCGCTTACACGCCCTCTGCCTGTACTTCCTTGACTTCTGGAAGCATTCGGGTAAGCAGGTTTTGAATACCTGCCTTCAAGGTCACCGTGCTCGAAGGACATCCGGAGCAGGAACCTTGCAAAAGTACCTTCACGATTCCATCGGTAAAGGAGTGAAACACGATAGCTCCCCCATCTTGCTCTACTGCAGGGCGAATGTATTCGTCTAGGATACCTTTGATTTTTTTAACAATCTCAGAATCGTTCTCGTCAAAAAGAGGGTCCTTCTCCAAAAGCACCTGCACCGCCTGTTGGCCGGACTCTAGGTACTGCCGGATATGGTCCCGAAAGATCGTCTGTACCTCTGCCCATTCCGCATCTTCTGACTTGGTAATGGTTACAAAATTGGAAGCGATAAATACGCGCTGCACCGCTGCAAAATTGAACAGTTCCTTCGCCAACTGACTTGCTCCGGCACTTGCCGCATCTGGAAAATCATAACTTACTCCCTCCTCCACCAACATAAAGTTGGCCACAAACTTCAGTGAATTGGGATTGGGATTGGCCTCCATGTAGAGGTGAACGGGTCTAGCTTGCGCTTTCAACATGACAGAAAAGAGATTTTAGTAAGAAAACCAAATTTGGCGGCAGAAGTTCCGATAGGAGAGAAATTTGCTTATTTTTTTGGAAGGCTTCCTTTGGCTGCATACCAAATGCCGCCATATAGGTGCTTCAAGAAGTCTGCATCTTCCCATACGGCATCCACATGGCCTAGCGCCGTGTAGAAAACTCTCCCTCCATCAAACTCATGGTACCAAGCCATCGGATGGTTAGCCCCCATGGCTTTTGCAGGCTGGTAAGTCGTCTCATCAGCCTGGATCAAGACCTTTATGGCCGGGTTTAGGCTTTTAAACTCGTACAGTTCGTCGGTCCAAAGCCAGTTTTCAGGCAAATGCCAGGTAGCGGGATGCGTACGGTCCGCCACATGTAGACGGAGGGTTTGGTTACGAGGATGTGCGAGGAAGTATCCTCCAATCATCTGATTGTACCAAGGCCATTCGTATTCCGTGTCCGTAGCGGAGTGAATACCCACTACTCCCTTGCCAGATTGCACAAATTTTTGGAAGGCCGCTTTTTGGGCATCGTTAAAAATGGTCCCAGTTGTACTCATCAGCACCACTACATCGTATTTGGCGAGATTTTCGTCTGTAAATTGATTGGCATCTTCAGAGGTGTGCACCGAAAACACGTGCTTCTCCCCCATCTTTTTGAGTGCCATGACCCCATTGGGGATGGACTGGTGTCGAAAGCCTGCAGTTTTGGAAAAAACCAACACGCGAAACTGTCCACCCTGCTGGGCGAACGCAACCATGCCTGTGCTCAACAAGAGTACGGCGGCTAGAAGAAAGGATTTGAATGAGTTCATGGGTTATTGTTTTGATTGAGTTCTGTAAAGTTTATTGGATCAGGGCAAATTTTTCCCCTGCTTCTTTTCGTGAAAATGCATTGAAATGCCACCATTCGCTACCGATTCCTGTAAATCCTGCGCCTTTCATCACCTTTCTGAGGATCTCACGGTTGGCCACTTGCGCTTTGGTGATTTTCTTTTCTGCGAGCATCTGTAGCTCACGGTCAGGGTATGCCGGGTAGCCAAAGTAGTCAAAGGGAGTACCCATGTCCAGTGCCTTACCCGTCTTCATGTCTAGGATGGATAGATCTACGGCCACGCCAAAATTGTGAAGTCCTCCAATTTTGGGATCCGAAACATACAAGGGCTTTAAGCTGTCGGGCTTGTCCAAGCCATCCCACAAAATTTGCTGCACACGGATTGGTCTTACCCCATCGTAAACCAACAGACTTAGGTTTGGGTACTCTTTCTGCAATGCCATTTGGGCTTTGGCTAGCATGGTTGCAGCTACCGGCTGCAAGTAGCATCGCGTCAAATCCCCGTACACATCTTGCTTGAAGAAATTGTCTTCCGTAGAATATTTCAACTCCACCTGAATTCCCGGAATCTCCTTTTCAATATCTACCAAGCCTTGCTCCTGAAACGAACCTTCAAGATCACTTAGACTCGAAGCCTCTTCTTTGGGCGCAACATCTTCTTGGAAAAGCGAGTCGCGCTGTGCGCCAGAAAAAGTTTGCTGGTCACTTTTTGGAGCGGAGCAAGCCAAGGCCAATCCCAGAGTGAGGTAGATCAATTTCTTCATTGGGGAAGCTTTTTCTTGATTACGGTGGCAGAAGCTTGAGCTGTGGGGAGCACCACTACATCGGCGAGAACCACATGCGGCGGACGGGTAAGTGCAAATTCAACAATATCGGCGATGTCCTGGGCGAGCAAGGGAGCATAGCCTTGGTAGACTGTTTCAGCTCTTTTTTCATCCCCTTTGAATCGAACTAACGAAAACTCTGTTTCCACCAGCCCAGGATGAATGCCCATCACTTTGATCCCAAAAGGGTTCAAATCCATCCGCATGCCATTGGTAAGCGCATCTACCGCATGTTTGGAGGCACAATACACATTTCCATTGGGATATACTTCTTTGCCTGCGATAGAGCCGATATTGATGATGGAACCGGAGTTCCGCTCCGTCATCCCTGGAATAATTGCTTTAGAAACATAGAGCAAGCCCTTCACATTGATGTCAAGCATGGCGTCCCAATCGTCCACTTTTCCTGTTTGGATGGGATCCAACCCATGTGCGTTGCCCGCATTATTTATCAGGACATCAATCGAAGCCCATTCTGAAGGGAGGTTAGTCAACAAACGCTCCACTTCGGCTCGATCGCGCACATCGAATAGCAGGGGTAAAAATCGAAT
>JBIIGH010000114.1:0-7886 GCA_044236565.1 Algoriphagus sp.
CGATGTAGTCATCACCGAGATCGGCGGATGCGTGGGAGATATCGAATCCTTACCCTTTATTGAAGCGGTTCGCCAGGCCCGATGGGATCTAGGTCCTGGCAATTTCTTGGTGGTCCACCTCACGCTCATCCCATACCTTAAAGCGGCAAAAGAACTAAAAACCAAACCCACGCAGCACTCCGTCAAGCAGCTCCTGGAAGCAGGTATCCAGCCTGATATTTTGGTTTGCCGTACGGAGCATCCATTGCCCTCAGACGTCAAACGAAAGCTGGCCTTGTTTTGCAACGTGCAGTTGGACAGCGTCATCGAAGCCATGGATGCCGAATCCATCTACGATGTGCCGCTGCTGATGAAAAAAGAAAAGCTGGACGAACGCGTGCTTTCCAAGCTCAACTTGAAATCCAAATCCAAGTTGGATTTAAAGGAATGGAAAGGATTTTTAGGTCGATTGAAAAACCCAACCGCCGAAGTAAACATCGGACTTATCGGCAAATACGTGTCCCTTCCGGATGCTTACAAGTCCATCATCGAATCATTTATTCATGCCAGCGCCGCAGCAGAGTGTAAGGTAAACCTGGTACTGCTGTCCTCTGAGGAAATAAATAAAGATAACTACAGCTCCAAACTAAAATCCCTGGACGGCATAGTGGTTGCTCCTGGATTTGGAGAGCGCGGTTTTGAAGGTAAAATCACCACCGTAAAGTATGCCCGTGAAAACCAGGTCCCCTTCTTCGGGATCTGCTTGGGAATGCAAGTTGCTGTGATCGAATTTGCTAGAAATGTACTCAAACTAGATCAGGCCAACTCCACCGAAATGGATCCAAGCACCCCTCATCCTGTCATTGCACTGATGGAGGAGCAAAAGAAAATTGACCAAATGGGAGGAACTATGCGTCTGGGTTCGTATGCTTGTGATCTCAAAAAAGGCAGCAAGTCCGCTTTGGCCTACGGGAAAACAAAAATTCAGGAGCGCCACAGACATCGCTATGAATTTAACAACGATTACCTCGAACAAGTCGAATCCCAGGGCATGGTGGCAACAGGGAAAAACCCTAAAACGGGATTGGTAGAAATTATTGAACTTAAAAACCACCCTTGGTTTGTAGGGGTGCAATTTCATCCTGAGTATAAAAGCACTGTTTTGAAACCGCAACCTTTGTTTGTGGAATTTATTCAAGCTGCACTCAATAAAAAAAATAACAAATAACTGGAGCCTAAGCCCAGCCTTCATCAACTAACATGGATAAAAATCAAGCAACAGGTTTGATCCTTTTTGCAGCGGTCATTCTCACCTACTCGATATTTTTTGCGACTACTCCAGAAATTCCGCCTGTAGAAACTACCACTACTGCCGATTCGACCACTACAACGGCTGCGGTAGCAGCAGCAGCCTTGCCCACAGCAGGAGTTCCTGACAGCTTACTCGACCTAGAGCGTCAACGTAAATTTGGTGACCTTGCTCCCTTCACAGTGGGTGAAGAAGCTGACCTCGTACTGGAAAATAACGTAGTCAAAATCACTCTTTCCAACAAAGGTGGAAGCATCAAAGAGGTGCTATTGAAAAATTATACCAGCTGGAAAAACGAACCACTATACCTACTGGATAGTGCTCAAACTAGCCTAAACTACTCACTTGACACCCGTTTAGGATCTGTAAACTTGAATGACTTGTATTTTGTGCCCGCACTGAGTTCAGCCGAAGTTGAAGGTGTAAAGCAGCAAACGGTAACCTTTACAGCAAGCAGCCCAGCAGGACAGTTAATTCAAAAATACACGCTGAAGGAAGGGGAATATACCCTAGAAAAGAACTTTGAAATTCAAGGACTCCAGGGAATAGTCACTGCAAAAGCAGTCCGAATAGACTGGCAGGATGAAATCAAATCCCAGGAAAAAGACCTTGCGGAATCCAGAAGAAAAACACAAGTTAATTATTACTTAGCCGAAGGTAGCTATGAAAATCTAGGCCTTAGTGATGATCCTGAAGAGGCAAAGGTGGCTGAACCCGTTAAATGGATTGCCTTCTCCCAACGATTCTTTACTGCCGGAATTATTGCAGACTCTGTATTCCAAGAAGTAAACCTGAGCCAAAGTACACCTGCCGATTCCTCCTTGGTTCGTTCAATGAGCGCAAGCCTTTCCCTTCCTATTTTAGAGGGCCAGGCAAATCTCAGCTATTATTTTGGTCCGGATCAATACAAAACCCTAAAAGCCATCACCCCTGGATTTGAGGAAAATGTGGACATGGGCTACTTCTTTGTGAGCTGGGTAAACAAATACATTGTCGTACACCTCTTCGAATTCCTAGAGAAGTACTTTGACAGCTATGGGATAATTATTATCCTGATCGTACTTCTAATCAAATTAGTATTGTCACCGCTAACCTATAAGTCCTACATCGGGATGGCGAAAATGCGCGTGATCAAGCCCGAGATTGATGAGTTGAAGGAAAAGTATGGAGACGATGCTACCAAAATGCAGCAGGAGCAAATGAAGCTCTTCTCTCAATTAGGCGTGAGTCCACTGTCTGGCTGTCTTCCCTTATTGTTGCAGATGCCATTCCTGTTTGCCATGTTCTTTTTCTTCCCCAATGCCATCGAACTCAGACAAGAGTCCTTCTGGTGGGCAGATGATCTTTCCACCTACGATGAATTTATCAAACTCCCATTCACCATTCCTTTCTATGGAGCACACGTGAGTTTGTTTACCCTATTGATGACGATTTCTCAAGTGCTCTATGCGCATTTCAACAACCAGTTGACTACAGCCACTGGCCCAATGAAGAATCTAGGCTACATCATGCCCGTCATGTTTATGTTTGTCCTAAACTCCTACCCTGCTGGTCTTAGCTTCTACTATTTTGTATCTAACATTTTCACCTTCGGGCAGCAAGCTTTGATCAAACTATTTGTTGACGATGCTAAAATCCGTCAAAAGGTGGAGGAAAATAAAGTAAAGAACGTAGATAAAAAGAAATCGAAATTCCAACAGCGACTAGAAGATGCCATGAAAGTGGCAGATGCAAACAAGAAAAAATAAGTAACGGGGGCCTAATAGCCCCCGTTTTTTTTGCTCCTTGCAGGTAGTGCATCTTCGAGTAGCCCTATAGATTCCATCGGATTCGTTTTTGGCTTATGCGATTTGTTGCTTGCAGCAAAAACAATACATACTAAAGTATAAAACAGGGCGTTGCAAACTAGGAACTGACAGCTATCGATACGTATCAGTGATTCTAGATTAGTCGAAATCACTGAAAGTTGCAGATTATCCACTTGATTTATTAAGAAAAGTCCTTTCAAAAAAAGAGGGGTCCTGCCAAAAATGGACCCGAATTTGCTTAATATTGATTTCTAAATTCTGGTAACAAACACCATGGGAAAAATTATTGCCGTTGCGAACCAAAAAGGTGGGGTAGGAAAAACTACCACAGCAATGAATTTGGCCGCAAGTCTCGCTGTTTTGGAATTCAAAACCTTAGTCATTGATGCCGATCCCCAAGCAAATACCACCTCTGGGCTTGGGCATGATCCCAAATCAGTGGAGGCAAGTATCTACGAGTGCATGGTAGATGGGGTTGCCATCCAGTCAATCATTGTGCCCACTAGTTTAGAGCACCTTTCGCTTGTTCCTTCCCACATTGATTTGGTGGGTGCTGAGGTGGAGATGATCAACATGGACAACCGGGAAGAAAAGATGAAGGAAGTGATCTCGAGCCTGAAAGATCAGTACGATTTCATCATCATCGACTGCTCACCATCCCTTGGTTTGATCACAATCAATGCCCTCACAGCCGCAAACTCAGTGATTATCCCCGTTCAATGCGAATACTTTGCATTGGAAGGATTGGGAAAACTCCTAAATACCATCAAGATAATCCAGACAAGACTGAATCCAGACCTTGGAATTGAAGGAATCTTGCTCACCATGTACGATGTCCGTCTTCGCCTCTCCAACCAGGTGGTCGAAGAGGTTCGTATCCACTTTAAAAATATGGTTTTCGATACCATCATCCCTCGAAATGTCCGCCTTTCCGAATCCCCAAGCTTTGGACTCCCGGCCATTTCTTTTGATGCCGATGGAAAAGGCGCTATTGCCTACCTCAATTTGGCAGGAGAGATTGTGCAGCGAAATGGACTACAAAAAGCAACGAATTGATCATGTCAGATTCAAAATCTCCACGGAAAAATGCATTAGGAAGAGGCTTAGGCGCTCTTTTGGAAGATAGTCCAGCCAAAGGCAAGGCACAAGAAATTCTACCTGAAATTCAAAAAACAGGGATCTTTGAAATTCCATTAACCGAAATCCAAGTCAACCCTTACCAGCCAAGAATACACTTCGATAAAGAAGCGCTGCAAGAATTGTCTGAGTCTATTCGAGTACAAGGAATCATTCAGCCCATCACCGTGCGGAAACTGGCGCCAAACGAGTACCAGCTTATTTCAGGGGAACGGAGATTTCAAGCATCGAAGCTCGCAGGGCTGAGCCAAGTTCCTGCCTATGTACGCCAAGCCAATGACCAGCAAATGTTGGAAATGGCACTTATTGAGAATATTCAGCGTGAAAATCTCAATGCGCTTGAAATAGCCCAATCCTACCAGAGATTGCTGATAGAATGCAACCTCAAGCAAGAGGAACTTGGTGATCGAGTAGGAAAAAACAGAACCACTGTCAATAATTACCTCCGCTTACTGAAGCTCCCCCCAACTATCCAAGCAGCGATTCGAGACCAACAATTGTCCATGGGACATGCCCGTGCGCTCATCAATATCGTGGATGTAGACCAGCAACTTACGCTCTTCAAAAAAATTATCGAAGAGGAACTAAGCGTGCGCAAAGTGGAAGCCCTAGTCAAAGGATTGAATGAAGGCAAACCAGAAAAAGCAAGCACTGCCGCAGGAATTAGCCCTGTTCGTAAATATGAGCTGACAAAAATTCAACAGCAACTAGCCACACATTTTGGAACCAAAGTGGCGTTAAAAGCCGATCAAAAAAATAAAGGGGAAATTAAAATTCCGTTCACCTCTGCTTCAGATCTCAACAGGATTCTTGAAATCTTAGAAA
The DNA here is from genome assembly GCA_044236565.1 of Algoriphagus sp. Classification (GTDB taxonomy): domain Bacteria; phylum Bacteroidota; class Bacteroidia; order Cytophagales; family Cyclobacteriaceae; genus Algoriphagus. The sequence goes on from JBIIGH010000114.1 coordinate 5,059, forward strand.
TCATTTAATTGTGTTTGCTTTTTTCTACCCTATTCCCTCTTCCAAAACGCTGTTTTGGTCTGTATTGCTGGCTTTCTGCTGGCTAGGAATAGCCACAGGAACGGCCCACGGGCAATCAGATTCTATCGCCCGAAGCACAAATGAAAAGGTAAAAAAAGAAGAAGCCCCTATAAGCTTACTCCCAAAGGATCCAAAAAAAGCAACCCTACTCTCAGCCATCCTGCCTGGTGCGGGACAGGTTTACAACGGAAAATCCTGGAAGGTACCTATACTCTATGCGGGCATCCTTACGGATCTCTATTTTGTCCAATACAATCACAAGCGGTATGACCGCTTCAGAGAAGCACTTTTTGCGCTAGACAAGGGCGAACCCAACCCATTTCCTTCCTTAAACCGGGCCGCATTGGTACGAAACGTGGACTATTGGAGACAAAACAGGGACTTAACCCTACTCTTGTTGCTCGGTATTTACGCCCTCAACTTGGTAGATGCGAATGTGGATGCACACCTGTCTGGTTTTGACATCTCTGAAGATTTAACCCTGAAGGTAGCCCCCCAAATTGGCACGCTTTCTGCGTCTACTTCCATGGGTTTTTCACTAACATTCCAATTCAAGTAATGAACATTGCACTGCTGGGCTACGGAAAGATGGGCAAGCTAATCGGTCAATTGGCTGAAGAAAGAGGGCATCAACTCGTGGCTAAAATCGATCTGGAAAACCAAGCGTTACGCAATTCTTTAGATCCCAAAACCATCGATGTAGCCATCGAATTCAGTCAGCCAGAAGCCGCATTGGAAAATATTCGATGGGCCATTACCCATGGAATCCCTGTACTTTCAGGAACTACCGGCTGGCTTGACCGACTTTCAGAAATTGAAGCGTTGACCCAGCAACACCAAGGAACTTTCTTTTACGCCTCCAACTTTAGTATTGGCGTGAACGTATTCTTCAAGGTAAATGAGCTCCTTGCCAAACTCATGAATGAAACTACTGGCTACCAGGTGGCACTCGAAGAAACCCACCATACAGCCAAAAAAGATGCCCCTTCAGGAACTGCCATCACCCTGGCTGAAGGAATCCTCAAGCATTATGCACATTTGAAAGCTTGGAATTTGGTGGGAGAAAGTCCCAACAGCCCAAGTTCATTGCCAATTACTTCCAAACGAATCGATCCTGCGCCTGGCACCCATCACATCCGCTATACCTCAGCGATTGATGACCTCGAAATCACCCACACCGCTCACAGCAGGCAAGGATTTGCCATAGGAGCCCTCCAGGTGGCGGAGTGGATTTTGGGGAAAAAAGGAGTACTTTCGATGGATGATTATTTATCATTTTAAGTTAATAGCTAACCAATGAGTAAAACTAAACCAAAAAAATCAGCCTTACGCGAGTGGATGGATGCGCTAGTATTCGCTGTAGTTGCCGCCTCTTTAATTCGCTGGTTACTACTCGAGCCTTTCACCATACCAACTGCTTCGATGGAAAAAACCCTTCTCGTTGGGGACTTTCTTTTTGTAAGCAAATTGCATTACGGAACACGGGTTCCAAAAACACCGCTGCAAATCCCACTGACGCATCAAAAAATTTGGGGTACTGAAATCCCTTCCTATACCGATTTGATTCAGCTGCCTTATTTCCGACTACCTGGATTTGCTTCGGTAGAGCGTAACGATGTAGTGGTATTCAACTATCCCGTAGAGTTTAACTTTCCCAATGACCTCAAAACCAATTACATCAAACGAGCAGTAGCTGTTCCTGGGGATGAAATTGAAGTACGAGAGGGAGAGCTTTTTATCAATCAAAAGGCTGCACCCAAACCAGAAGAGATGCAGTACTCTTACGAAATCACAACCAACAGAAGCCTTACAGTAGATTTTTTAAAGGATTTCGGAATCAACCAAGAGAGTTTCTATGCTGCACCTGATGGCAGTCGCTACCTGATTTGGACCACAGATGCAAACATCGAAAAACTTAAAGCCTCACCAGTGGTGACCTCCGTGACCAAATCCCTGCAGCCCAAAGGACAGACAGAGTCTGGAATTTTCCCCAATGGCGCAAACTTACCTTGGAATAGAGACAATTATGGCCCACTCCTAATCCCTGGAGAAGATCAAACTATGGAGATGACTCCAGAAAATGTAGCTAAATACGCCTTTACCATAGAAAAGTACGAGGGTCACGATAAAGTAGAAGTGAAAGAGGGTGCTTTGTTTATTGATGGAAAAAAGGTGGATCGCTATACTTTCAAGCAGAATTATTACTTCATGATGGGTGACAATAGACACGATTCCCTTGACTCTCGCTACTGGGGCTTTGTGCCTGAAGACCATGTGGTAGGCAAAGCCTGGTTCTTGTGGCTATCCCTGGACAAGTTTGAATCCATGTTCGGAAAAATTCGATGGAATAGATTCTTTAAAGGAATATCCTAAGCTAGAAGCCCCGCAGATGTGGGGCTTTTTTTTACCAAACTATCGGAGTTTGTCCAGTAGCTGTCAAGTATTCATTGGCTTTGGAAAAATGCTTACATCCCCAAAATCCACGATGAGCAGCAAGTGGACTAGGATGGGGTGCCTTTAGGATGCAATGCTTTTCCACATCAATTAATGCTTCCTTCTTTTGTGCAAATGCACCCCACAATAAAAATACAACCTGCTCTCGCTCACGGCTGATTGTTCGAATCACCTCATCTGTGAATACCTCCCAACCCTGATTTTGATGGGATCCGGCAAGATTTGAACGCACCGTCAGCGTGGCATTCAATAAAAATACTCCTTGTGATGCCCATCTACTGAGATCTCCATTTGCCGGCATCGGAATCCCAAGA
>JBIIGH010000115.1:0-7872 GCA_044236565.1 Algoriphagus sp.
TAAGACCTTGCGCGCCTGTCGCTCCTTGAGGACCGGTTAAGCCAGTTGCCCCTGTGGGACCTTGTACTCCAGTAGCACCAGTCGCTCCCGTTGATCCAATTAGGGAAGCTATAAACACAGACTCAGCCCCTGTATTTCCGAGGTTCAACCAAGCCTGATAGGCAGATTGTCCGTTTGCACCGTTATTTCCATTTGGGCCCGTCAAACCCGTTGGACCCGTTGGACCTTGTGCGCCAGTGGCTCCTGTTTGTCCTTGTACACCTTGTGGGCCTGTAGCACCTTGTGCTCCTTGTGCTCCTTGTGAACCAGTAGCACCTGTAGGACCCGAACTGCCTTGCGGGCCTGCAGGACCACTAGGGCCGATCGAACCAGTAGCACCTGTAAGTCCAGTAGCACCTGTGGATCCAGTGGCCCCTTGGGGACCTCTTGCTCCTTGAGACGCCAATAACGCCCACTTGGTAGCATCTGTACCGGGTTCAGCTCCACTGCTACCCACTAAAGCAATGTAAAACCAGGAGGCTCCGGCATGGCCTACAGCATCGTCTTTTATGTAATTCGTAGTACTAGACCAGACGCTCTTCCAATTGAGACCTGTCGGACCCACAGGACCTATATCTCCCTGAACACCTGTTGGCCCAACTGGTCCTGCTACTCCCTGAGAACCAACCAAAGTAGCCAACCACTGGGTTTCTGTTCCTGAAAATCCAGCGTTTTGTGCTACGCGAAAGGCACTTGGACCATCAGATCCATTTGCGCCCGAAGCGCCCGTTAATCCAGTAGCCCCTTGGGGACCAGTAGCGCCTGCAGCTCCTGGAACTCCCTGTGGACCAGCAGCCCCATCCGTACCACGAACACCTTGGGGACCGGTAGCACCAGGGGTACCTTGGGCTCCTCTCAGGGAAGCCATAAAATCTGCCTCCGTTCCTACATTATTCAAAAAAAGCCATTGTTGGTAGGCACTCGTGCCATTGCTACCGTTGGTTCCATTGGTACCGTTGGTACCAGCAGGTCCTTGAATTCCTTGTGATCCCGGGGCCCCTGGCACTCCTATTTCACCCCGAGGGCCTACTGCTCCATCTATACCACGAGCTCCTTGAGGGCCGGTAGCGCCATTTGTACCGTTAGTACCGTCAACCCCTGCTGGGCCTTGAATTCCTCGAGGACCAATAGCACCAGTTGGGCCTGTTGGGCCAGTGGGACCAGCAACCCCTTGCGGACCTGTTGCTCCCGTAGCGCCTTGCACCGTAGTAAGCCACTGGGACTCCGTACCTGTAAAGCCAGTACCCAGCGCGATTTGATACGCAGATGGACCCGCAGCTCCTACCGGACCTTGAGCTCCAGTTGGGCCAGTGGGGCCAGCAACCCCTTGCGGACCTGTTGCTCCCGTAGCACCTTGCACCGTAGTAAGCCACTGGGACTCCGTACCTGTAAAGCCCGCACTAAGCGCGATTTGATACGCAGATGGACCCGCAGCTCCTACCGGACCTTGAGCTCCAGTTGGGCCAGTGGGACCAGCAACCCCTTGCGGACCTGTTGCTCCCGTAGCGCCTTGCACCGTAGTAAGCCATTGGGACTCCGTACCTGTAAAGCCAGTACCCAGCGCGATTTGATACGCAGATGGACCCGCAGCTCCTACTGGACCTTGAGCACCAGTTGGGCCTGTTGGACCAGTGGGACCAGCGACCCCTTGAGGACCTGTTGCGCCTGTAACACCTTGCACCGTAGTGAGCCACTGAGACTCCGTGCCTGTAAAGCCCGCACTAAGCGCGATTTGATAGGCAGAAGAACCTGAAGCTCCTACCGGACCTTGAGCACCAGTTGGGCCTGTTGGACCAGTGGGACCCGCAACCCCTTGAGGACCTGTTGCGCCTGTAGCGCCTTGCACAGAAGTAAGCCACTGCGCCTCTGTACCTATAAAGCCCGCACTAAGCGCGATTTCAAACGCAGATGGACCAGCAGCTCCTACCGGACCTTGTGGGCCAGTTGGGCCAGTTGGACCAGCCTGTCCAGTGGCTCCAGTTGCACCAATAGGGCCAACTGGACCAGGAGTGCCTGAATTAGCTGCATAGAGTGCAAAAGGAACCGCAGTAAATTGCTGATTACTCAACACCACGAAAGAGGCGCATCGACCCGTTTTATCAAAGGAAACCTCTAAAAATTTGGCTTGCGCATTCCAAACAATCTGTTCAAAAGAGTTGGCAGTCCCTCCAATTCGGCTTCCTGTACCAATGATTACATTGACCATCCCAAAGGCATCGGTCGTGGTGGATATCACCTCTTCGTATTCACTTACACCAAGGGTGTTTTTGAACAGAAATTTCAAACAAATCTCTTTTTCTACCAATGCTGAGGCGCGATTGTCTTGTCCAGGCAATACCTGGCTGTCCATGATGACGGCTTGGTAGGTGATCCCTGGAACTTGCGCAAATGCAGGCACTCCAAGCGCCAACATCCAAAAAATAAAACCAATTTTTTTCATATCAATTCAATTGAACATAGACCCCAAACAATAAACTTTGACTTAAAAAACTTACGCGCTGATCGGAAGGACCTCCCAATCGAGAACTCTTGGCATAGGTATAGGTAAGATTCAAAAAACCCCGCTGAAACACAGGATAGGAGGCAGAAAGACCAGCGCCCCTCCGAGCAAAAACCCCCGAAAAATCATCTTGACCTTTTAAAGGAAAGCGAGAATTATTAATCACTTGGGTGCCGGAAAGCATGCCTGAAACCCCTAAGACACCTTTAATTCCTAGTTCCACCTCACCCACATGAGCCAAAAATGAAAGGGTGTTGGTGAGTCCTCCATAGGTAGTTTCCCAGCTGTAATTATTATTGCTGTCGCCTCCAAATGAATTAAAGGAATCCAGATTGAGGGAAACTTCGTTTTTTAGCCAATTGGGCGAGTAACTGCGCTCCTCCTCAGCAAGTTCTTCTTTGGGCTTTTTAGGCTTTTTGGGAATAAATGGAAAGCCCATTCCCATTTCAATGGAAGACCCGATCCCAGGGGTAAAATCCAAGAGACGCTCACCAGCTACGGAGCGAAAATCATAGGTGGTGGAATTAAATCCTGTCTTGATAAAAATTTCTTGGGCGACCAAGAAGCTGCTTCCGACTAGGAGGAGCAGGCAACTTAAAAAAAATGTTTTCATGGTTGTTTGATTATACGAGTTTGAACAAACTTATTTCCTGATCTCAAATGGACGATATAGACACCAGAAGCTAAAAAAGAAAGGTTGAGTTGAACCTCATTCGCCACTGGAAGTTGGGTTGTCTGGTAGACAAGGCTTCCTTTCTCATCGAAGACGAGCACCAAAGTTTGGTCGCTATGCTCAGGGGCAAACCTAAATCGAATGCGTTCGGAAAATGAATTGGGGAAAGCAATAACTGAAAAAGGCTTTTTTATTTCCTTTATACTTGACATGCCTCCAAACAAAAAGCCCTGACTCAAACGAATGGAGGCGTTTGTAAAAACACCTGTAACACTTCGCTGACCGATCGCTTGTTGAATTACCAAACTTCCCCCTTCAATGGCCTTTGCAGTAGTTCCCATCGACACCCAACTTTCGTTTCGAAGAGATTGTCCCTGGGCTTTTCCGGTAAGGGCACCAAACAAAAAGATGGAAAAAATAATACTGGTTCTTATGCCTTCGAGATTCATAACCAGATTGTTTAATGTAGTTGGCAAGCAAATACACTAAATTTTCCAACTTAATTACACAACGAAATGACCATAATCTTGTTTTTTAAATATTTTCTTACTATAATTAAATTTTAATTTTAAATTAATATATATTATAATATATTTAATTAGTAAAATATAATAATAATTTTTAATGACTTAATTAAAGAAACAAAAAAGGCAATTTTTTAGGCTGGTATTGAAACTAAAATGGCGATTGGGGCAAGTCAATAAGGAAATGAAAGAGACCAAAAAAAAGAGTGGTCTTCCCCAGTTCCAGGACAGACCACTCTAGTAATTAAAAGAATTCCTTGATTTATTTTAAAGAAACAGATTTACGGAAATACATTCGAGAAATAAAGATGCCACTTCCGTCGTCATTGCCTGAAAAACTTTCCACTGCACTGGTCACATGAACTAAGGAATATCCTTCGGATTCCAATTCCATGATACGCGCAGCAATCATCGCATCGTTGGAGGCAATGTTCTGAAAATTGATTCCGGCGGCACTGAAGAAATTGAGGAGCTTCGCTTCGTCAAACTTATCCACCTTCAACTCTTTTCTGCTCACCGTTCGTAGAGATGAGGTCTTGCCATCTACTCGACTGGTTCTAAAATCTTCGGTATTCACATCCGTCATATTCTCCACCATCCGAGATCTCCCCAATCCCATGGGCACAATGGACTCCACTACGGTTACAATACGCCACTCGTTAAAATTCTGAGTGGTCATTTCTTGAGCTTGAAGAACTCCTGTTCCAGCGGCTAACAACATTAAAAGCGCAACTAATTTTTTCATAATGAATAGGGTTTGTCTGTTTTGATTTTGCTTAAAAATTAAATTTGAATAGAACCAAGTTAGAATGAATTGGGAGTTTCATTCCATCACACTCAACCTTTACGAAAAAAAATAGGTGCTGGATACAAAAATTTTTCTAAAAAAGAGCCCCCTCTTTACTTAAGCGCCTGTGTCCGAAAGCGCCTGGGTCCGCCGAGGAGGAAAGCGGATATGAGCCCAGAATACTTTTCTATAGAAAATTATTCCGAATAAACTCCCTGCCAACCCCAGATTTCAACTCTTTTTCCCGCTGCATAGCGGCACCTTTGGTTGAATATTCTTCTCTATAGATTAACTCCCAAGGCCGGTAGCGTTTGGTCCAATTGGAGGTTCCAAGTTCGTTGTGAGAAAGTAATCGAGCCGAAAGATCAGAAGTGTAGCCAACGTAGCATTTATCAACTACTCGGCTGTACAATACATAAACAGTGTACATGATTAAAAAAATTTAAGTGAAAAAAATGAAAATAGGACAATGGAATGCAAGCCCATGGCTCCAATTCTCATAAACGCTTGAAACAAAAAAAGGATGCCGAAGCATCCTCTTTCCAATGTAGCGGGAACAGGACTCGAACCTGTGTCCGCCGCGGCGGATATGAGCCCTACAAATTTCCAATTAGATTAAACAAAAAAAGGATGCCGAAGCATCCTCTTTCAATGTAGCGGGAACAGGACTCGAACCTGTGTCCGCCGCGGCGGATATGAGCCCTAAATTGAAAGCAATCAATTAGAAACAAAAAAAGGATGCCGAAGCATCCCTTTCAATGTAGCGGGAACAGGACTCGAACCTGTGACCTTCGGGTTATGAGCCCGACGAGCTACCAACTGCTCCATCCCGCGATATATCTTTTACTCTAAATTATCTCAATCAACTTCTGAACCTGTGTCCGCCGCGGCGGATATGAGCCCGACGATCCGCCGCGGCGGATCCATCCCGCGATATAGTGGGACAAAGGTAAGGACAAACTCTCAAAAATCAAGTACCTTTGCAAAAAAAGTCTGAAATGATCTCCCCCTCTCACAAAGCAGGATTCGTCAATATCATCGGAAAACCCAATGTAGGTAAATCTACACTGATGAATATTCTTGTGGGAGAGCGCCTTTCCATCGTTTCTTCCAAAGCACAAACTACCCGTCACCGCATATTAGGTCTCATCAACACAGACGAGTACCAAATCGTGTTTTCAGACACGCCTGGCATGCTCAAGCCGAAGTACGAACTCCACAAAAGCATGATGGGATTTGTACACCTTACCCTTGAAGATGCGGACGTAATCGTTTTTGTTACAGATCTCTTTGAATCGGATGAGGAAATTGAAGAAGTCATCCAAAAAATAAACGCGTCCGGAGCGCCCATTCTCCTAGTCATCAATAAAATTGACCTTGCCAAAGAAGGGCAACTCGAAGAAGTAACTGCATACTGGACAGCTCGGATTCAAGCAGCTACAGTCATTCCGATTTCCGCTTTAGAGAAATTTAACACAGAACGGATCCTTCAAGAAATTGTAGAACGGCTTCCCGTTCATCCTCCTTTTTACGACAAAGAGGAACTAACTGACCGCCCCGAGCGGTTCTTTGCTTCTGAGATCATCCGGGAAAAGATTTTTACCAACTACAAAAAAGAAATTCCCTACAGTACCGAAGTAGGCATCGAGGATTTCCATGAGGAAGAACACCTCATCCGTATCCGAGCTACCATTTTTGTGGAGCGAGACAGCCAAAAAGGAATTGTCATCGGCGATAAAGGAAAAATGCTCAAAAAAGTAGGTACGGAAGCCCGAGCTGAATTGGAAAAATTTTTCGGTAAAAAAATCTTCCTGGAAACCTTTGTAAAGGTGGAACAAGACTGGAGAAAAAATAAACTAGTATTAAAAAAATTCGGGTACGACCCCTCTTAAACATGGCAAACATAGTAGCAATTGTAGGTAGACCCAATGTGGGCAAATCCACCCTTTTTAACCGCCTAGTGGAAGAGCGAAAGGCCATCGAAGACAACATGAGTGGCGTCACCAGAGACCGACACTATGGGCATGCCCAATGGTGCGGCAAATTCTTTTCTGTAATCGATACAGGAGGATATGTCACTGGATCTGAAGACTTATACGAAGCGGAAATTCGAAAACAAGTAAAGCTTGCCATCGAAGAAGCAGACGTGATTCTATTCGTTGTGGATTGCCATGACGGCATGACAGACTTAGACGAGGAATTTGCAAATGAACTTCGAAGCAATAAAAAACCACTCTACATAGTCGCAAACAAGGCGGACAACCAAGAAAAATCATTCATGTCCCATGAGTTTTATTCCCTAGGATTGAACAACCTTGAAGTGTTCCCGATCGCAGCCGCAAGCGGAAGCGGCACTGGAGAATTATTAGATTCGCTAATTACCCATTTTGAAGAAGATGGATTGGAAGATCCAGATGCAGGAATTCCAAAAATATCCATCCTTGGAAGACCTAATGCAGGTAAATCCTCCTTCCTCAATGCACTAATTGGACAGGAACGCTCCATCGTAACCAACGAAGCTGGTACCACCCGGGATGCAATCCATACCCGCTACAAATTCTTCGGCCAAGACTTCATCATTACCGATACTGCCGGAATCCGAAAAAAGGCCAAAGTAAAAGAAGATGTGGAGTTCTATTCTGTCATGCGTTCCTTGAGAACCTTGGAAGAATCGGATGTCGTGATCGTCATGCTCGATGCTACCCGAGGTCTAGAAGCCCAGGATGTCAACCTGATCTCTTTAGCCATCAAAAACAATAAGGGAGTATTGATCATGGTAAATAAGTGGGACTTGATCGAAAAAGATCACAAGACCATGAATAAGATCAAGGAGGATATGCTCGATCGCCTTGGCGAACACAAATGGATCCCCATCATCTTTACTTCCGTCACCGAAAAGCAACGGATTTTTCAGGCCATAGAACTGGCGGTGAAAGTATATGAGAATAAAACAAGACGTGTAACTACCTCCAAATTGAATGATATTCTTCTACAAGAAATAGAAAAATATCCGCCGCCAGCATGGAAAGGGAAATACATCAAAATTAAGTACATCACCCAATTGCCTACCAAAAACCCTGTTTTTGCATTCTTTTGTAACCTTCCACAATACATTAAAGAACCCTATACCCGGTATTTGGAAAATAGATTGCGCGAAAATTTCGATTTCGAAGGTGTTCCCATTAAAATCGTTTACAAAAACAAATAAAAAAAATATTGTCTACCACTTGCACAATTAAAATTAATACTAGTACATTTGTGTTGTAATTAAGAAAACCATAACAAATGAAAAAGGTATTTGCAATTTTCGCAATCGCTGGTTTGATCGCTACTGCTTCTTGCGGTGGAA
>JBIIGH010000116.1:0-7851 GCA_044236565.1 Algoriphagus sp.
CAATTGTTTGGATAGCTTACCCAAAAGCAAGTTCCAAGAAGTACACCTGTGCCTTTAATCGGGATACTGGTTTTGGAATACTGGGTGAGTATGGATTTGAAGGGGTTAGGCAGGTCGCAATTGATGAAGATTGGAGCGCATTAAGATTCAGGAGGGTTAATCACATCAAAAACATCACCCGAAAAGAAAGCTTCGCACTTACAAAAGAAGCGAAAGAGCGGACGAGCCAAAAAGGGAAATAATCTTATTTTGAAAATTACCTATTGCAACTTTTCATTGTCACGGTGGCGAGTTGAATCTCGGCTATTTTTCTTCTCCAGATTCTTGATCAAAGCTTCTGTCAAATTCACGCCCGTTTGGTTGGCAAGGCAAATTAGCACCCAAAGTACATCGGCCATTTCGTCGTCAAGTGCGCGGCCTTTGTCCGACTCCTTGAAGGATTGCTCCCCGTAGGTTCGGGCCATGATTCGAGCCAATTCTCCTACTTCCTCCGTCAATAAGGTCATGTTGGTGAGTTCATTGAAGTAGCGCACGCCCACCGTTTTGATCCAGTTGTCTACTAATTTTTGCGCTTCATTGAGCGTCAAATCATTTTTTTCCATAAGTTCAATCCGCTTTTCATCTATAGAGCCCTATAGCTTATGAATCCCAAACCAAATTCAATTCAAGAATACTTTTCCTGGTTTCCTCCAGAAATCCAAGCCAAGTTACAGCAAATGCGCGAAATCCTTCAACAGGCCTTGCCTGAAGCGGAGGAGGTCATTAGTTACCATATGCCAGCCTTCAAGACGACTGAGATGCTTGTGTACTATGCAGCTGCCAAAAGTCATCTGGGTTTTTACCCGACCTCCTCAGGAGTGATCAATTTTAAAGAAGAGTTGGCAAGCTACGTGACTTCCAAGGGGGCCATTCAATTTCCCTATGGGGAAGACTTGCCGGAGCAACTTATTGTTGCCATCGCACAGTTTCGTGCTCTAGAGGCCGTAGATAGAGCTGCTGCAAAGAAGAAAAAGAAACTCAAGTAAGGATTTGCTTCAGGGCAACTAGAAACGCGTCTAATTCCTCTTGGGTATTGTACACATGTGTGGATACCCGAATGGCATTCACGCCTCCTTCAGGAACCTGCCGAATGCGAAATCCAGCTTTACCCAGTGCATTGCCGCAGGCTTGGTAGCTTATATTTTTTGGACGAAAAGAGATCAAGGAGATCCGTGATTCCTTTTCCATAGGGGTGAGGATATCCAGAATGGAGTTCATTTCAGAAAGCCCATCAAAAAGGTATTGATTGAGGCTTTTGAGTCTAGTTTCAATGTTGGCTTTCCCAATTTTGTCGTGAAATTCGGTGGCGGCCACCATGCCGACTGCGAGGGACTTGCTCTGGGTACCGTAGTCAAAGCGTCGTGCAGAGGGCACATAGCCTGCTAGGGTAGGAGGGTTCACATTCAAGTCCCATCCGGTATCCGAATGTCCTCCAATCATGAGCGGGCGCAGCTTTTCCAAGGATTCTTCGCATACATACAGAAAAGCAGTTCCACTGGGCCCCAGCATCCATTTGTGGAAGCAGCCTGCATAGAAATCACATCCCAAGGCATGTAGGTCCAAGTTGAATGTTCCTGCTCCATGCGCTCCATCGATAGCAGTTAGGATCCCCCTTGATTTTGCCAAACTGCAAATCTCCTGAATAGGGAATACCAATCCCGTAGTACAGGTCACATGGGGCAGCGCAATGACTTTGGTTTTCGAATTGATTAGTTTTTGAACCTCGGTCAAATTTTCTTCTTGTGTCGCTTTAGGTTCAAGGGTTCGAATGACGATCCCGTCATACTTGGCTCTATTTAGCCAAGGGACGGCATTTCCAACATGCTCGTGCGTAGTGAGTATGACTTCATCTCCAGGCTGCAGCGGTATGCCCCAGGCCAGGATATTGATACCTTCGGTGGTGTTGTGCGTTATGGATAACTCAGTGGGCTTAATTCCAAAGAATTGAGTCAGCTGAATTCGCTCCTGGTCTGAGTTGCCGTATTCGCCACTGGTATTGATGTCTCGATTACTTTTTTCTAGGGCATCGAGCACCGAAAAGGGTGCTGGACCAAAGGTACCAGTATTGAGGTAGATGCGATCGGTGGTGAGGGGGAACTGTCCTCTAATTGCCTTCCAATAAGCCTCATCCTGGACAGGGCCTGAGGGAAAAGGGTTTCTATTCTCCTTGGCAAAGGAAAATCCAGCAAGAGTTGGGAGGCTTAATCCTAGCCCGAGGTGATGGAGGAAAGTTCTTCGGCTGCTCATCGATTAGTTCTAAAGGAGTAAACTAAAGATTATCATCCACAATTGGAATCCTTTGATCAAGTTTTCTAGTGTCCGAGGAGCTGAATGAACTCTGCTTGAATTTTTCGCCAGCTGAAGCCGGACTTTGCTTGCTTATTTTCCCAGCTTAAGGCAGTGATCGATGCAGGCGGGCACATCCTGGTCGTAGTGACTGACGTAGATCAGGGTCATCGGCGTATGAAGTAGGATCGCTTGCATGGTTTCTCGAAAAAGATGGCGCTGCTGTTCATCCATTCCTTGGGAGGCCTCATCCAGAATGAGGAGCTGTGGGTTTTTGATTAAGGCCCGGGCGAGGAGGGCCCAGCGCTGCTCTGCAAGGGTTAACTCGTGAAAATACCGGTTGGCTAGGTGCTGTAACTTAAAGAATTCCATCCAGGAATTGCAGCGACCTTCCTCTTGAGGATTCGCTTTTCTAAACCAGCCCATGGTATCGGTCAACCCAGAGAGGATGACTTTTTGTAGTGTTTGGTTTCTGGGAAAGAAACGTCCTAGTTCAGGAGCCACAAATCCAATGGGCCGCTTGAGTTCCCAGATGCTTTCACCTGTCCCTCTTCGTTTCCCAAAAAGAGAGAAATTTTGAGAATAGGCTTGAGGATTTTCTCCGATAAGTAAACTGATCAGGGTGGACTTGCCACTTCCATTTTGACCTGAAAGCCGCCATCGTTCACCTGCTTCCACTTTCCAACTGAGGTTGTCTAGGATGAGCTTATCGCCATAGCGGATGCTCACTTGATCTAGGGCTACAATGCTGCCTTGTGGGCGAGGAATGGCAGGAAGGAGCTGCGGAAGAAGGGATAGGTCCCAAGGCACGATAAATTCGTTTGCGCTGGGGAGTTGGTAGTCTTTTCGCTCCCAGGTACGAATGCTCCCATTTTCTGCTAGTTGAGCCACCTGGGTGATTTGGGAAGGGATTTCCTGGGAATTGGTCGTGAGAAGAAGGTGCACCCCTTGGCGAATGCAGGCTTCCAAGAAATCACCAAAGGCTTCCCTGCTTTCTTGATCTAGTCCTGTGAGGGGTTGATCCATCAGGCAGATCTTCGGTTGTCGTAAGAGGCCCAAAGCAAGGGATAAGCGACGCGTTTCTCCATTGGATAGGGCAAGAACAGATCGCTGAAGCAAGTGTTCCAAACGAAGGAGCAGGACTACAGTATCTAAAGTCCAAGGTCCGGGAAGAGTACTCAAATTTTTTTGTAGGTAGGCAGCCACCGTCAGCGTATCATCCACTTCTGCGCTGTTGAAGCGCTGCTGGAAATAAAAATTTTGCAGCCCCGAAGTATTGCGTATCTGATAGTCTTGCGAGATCAAGGCCATCAAATCACGGAATGCATGCACTTGCCCTTCTTTATTTTTTTGTTGGGTGTATGCTTCAGCAAAGGGTCGTGCTACCGTTCCTTTTTGAAGCAGGGTTCTGCCAAGAAGTGTTTCTAAGAACCCTGTCAACGCCCTTCCCGAATCTCCAAATACTGCCCAATGTTCGCCCTGCTTCCAGGTAAACTCGAGGTTTTCAAAGAGTGGCGCTCCTCGAAAATGAACCTGCGCAGCTACAACTTGAAAGAGGGTGGAGTTGGTCATGAGGGGAGCAATGGGAAAATTTAAGCGAGTTGAATCACTGATTTTGATCCAATTTAATTTTTAAAAAACGCTCGAAGTATTTCAAGATTACAAATTGATTTTTAGTTAATTATTAGTTTTCAATTTAAGTGAATTCTAATCTTAATCAATCAATGGGATAGGGAATAAACACAAAGCTGGTAAAGGGTCCATCGATCACAAACAAGCAGCAAAATTCATCGGCATCTTTGTAGGCTTGGGTAAATTCTTCCAAGGTTTCTTCGGCGACTAGGCCTCGTTGCACAAACTCATCCACATAAGTGATGAAGTAGTTCCAGTCCAAGTCTTTTTCTGCCTTGCCGATAAAGATTTTGCCAATGGGCTGCATCTCCTTGCTGATGGGGAAAATAGGAAAGTCAGAAAAGCCTTTGGATCGAACCTGGTAGGAAGCTTCCTTGAGAACATCACAAACTTTGATAAAGTCGCTGGTGATGGTGCCTAGGTATTTGCCACTCAATTCGGGGTCGTTGAAATCAGATATCATGGTTTTAAGGTTAAGCGTACCACATTCTCCACATGGTAGGTTTGAGGAAACATGTCCACGGGCTGCACTAATTCTACTTGATATCGCTCTCCCAGTAGGGCAAGGTCTCTTGCCTGAGTGGCCGGGTTGCAGGAAACGTAGACAATCACTGGAGCAGCGATGCGCAGTAGCATGTCGATGACTTTTTCATCCATTCCTGCTCGAGGAGGATCGGTGATGATCAAATCCGGCTTGGCATGGTTGGCCATAAATTCATCGTTCAGGATATCCTTCATGTCACCCGCATAGAAAAGGGTATTGTCGATCCCATTGAGTTGAGAATTCAGTTTGGCGTCTTCAATGGCTGCTGCTACATATTCCACGCCAATGACCTGCTTGGCTTGTTTCGCCACAAAGTTGGCAATGGTACCCGTTCCCGTGTACAAGTCATAGACCACTTCGTTCCCTTTCAATTGGGCTTGATCTCGTACGACTTTGTACAGTTCGTAGGCTTGTTCGGAATTGGTCTGGTAGAAGGATTTGGGTCCTATTCTAAACCGTAGCCCTTCCATTTGCTCCTCGATGTAGGGTAGGCCTGCATAAGTCACCAAGTCCAAATCATGGAATGTTTCATTTCCCTTGGTGTTGATCACGTAGAGTAGGGAGGTGATTTCGGGGAAAGCGGCTTTCAAATAGGTCATTACCTTAGAAATTGACTCCGGGTCATTTTCTCCAAATTGTACGATTACCATCGTTTGGCCAGTACTTGTGGTACGAATAATGAGGTTACGGAGGACACCTACCTGATTGCGGATGGCATAGAAGGAGATGCCATTTGCGCGAGCAAAAGCTCGAAGCCCATTCCGGACGGCATTGGAAATACCCCCTTGCAAGTAGCAATGTTCGATGTCGATGATTTTATCAAACATCTTGGGGATATGAAAGCCCAGGGCATTTCGCTCAAACTCTTGGTCTGAATTGATTTCCTCGCGGGTGAGCCAGCGAGAGTTGGAAAACGTAAAATCTAGTTTGTTGCGGTAGTACTGGGTATTGGCAGAGGCGAGGAGCGGAGCAACTTCCGGTATGGGAATTTTAGCGATCCGTTCAAACTGGTCCACCACTTGTTGCCGCTTGTACTGCTGTTGAAGTTCGTAGGTGATGTGTTGCCATTTGCAGCCCCCACAGGTGCCAAAATGAGCACAAAATGGTTCGATACGGTCTTCGGAGTACGCGTGAAACTTCACGACTTCCCCTTCCATAAACGAACTCTTGCCTTTGGTAATTCGAACATCGACCACATCGCCGGGGGCAACTTGACTGACAAATACTACTTTGCCTTCGTGGTAACCCAAGCATTTGCCCTCTGTGGCGATTCGTTCGATTTTTAGGTCGGTAATGACCTTGTGTTTCATTTTTCTCGACATGGCCGTAAAATTAGAAAAAAAGGGGCAGGTTTGGGCCACCTTCTCAAAGCATGAAAGCCTAGAACCTAGAATTGGATCTGTTCCTCCAATCTTTCTGGCATTTTTCTATCTTTAGGACCAAATGTCGGGTATGAACTATACAGATAAAGTGGTCATCATCACGGGTGCCACCTCAGGAATAGGGGAAGCTTGCGCCTCCGTTTTTGGTGCAGCCGGAGCCAAATTGGTGATTACGGGAAGAAATGCGCAGAAACTAGCCGAAACAGCAGCAATGCTCCGCGCCAAAAAATTGGAGGTGCTCCCCATTTTGGCAGATGCAGGTTCTGAAGCCGACAACCGCCGTATGGCAGAAGAAGCGCTAGCTCATTTTGGGCGAGTTGATATTTTGATCAACAATGCAGGCATCTCCATGCGGGCCCTTTTTCAGGATTTGGATATAGAGGTTTTTCGAAAGGTAATGGAAACCAATTTCTGGGGTACGGTCTATGCGACGAAATATTGCCTCCCCGCTATTTTAGCAGCAAAGGGTTCCATCATTGGAATTTCCTCCATCAACGGCTATCGTGGTACGCCAGCCCGCACGGCTTATACGGCAAGTAAGTATGCGATGAATGGATTTTTTGAGTCCTTGCGAACCGAGGTCATGAAAAAGGGGGTGCACGTATTGGTAGTTGCTCCTGGCTTTACGTCATCCAATATCCGAAATACTGCGCTGACTGCGGACGGAAGTTCTCAAGGAGAATCCCCCCGTGACGAATCCAAGATGATGAGCTCCGAAGAAGTAGCTACCCATATCCTTCACGCGACTTCCAAAAGAAAGCGAGACTTGGTGCTGACAACTCAAGGAAAGCTCGCAGTATTTCTCAACAAATGGATACCGGGAATCCTCGACGGCATCGTTTACAATCAGATGGCTAAGGAAAAAGACTCTCCTTTCAACTAATTCTAGTTAGCAGCTATCAATTGTAGCCTGCCAGTCGGTATACTACCAGACCCATCCATTCTTTCACCAAAACCTGCCAATTGACTAATGCTTCTGGTCTCGGGTAAAGGAGCTCAGGAAGATCGTATTTGAGGTCATGACTGTAGTAGTCCACTGGAAAGGGGATGGTTTTGAGTCCTACTTTGTCAAAACATTTTTTGGATCGAGGCATGTGGAATGCAGAAGTGATTAACACAAACTCTTGGTCAGTTGCTATTCCATTTTTCTCCAAAAACTCTTTTGTGAAAACTGCATTTTCGCGTGTGTTCACACTTTTTTCTTCAATTAGAATGTCCGTTTCCGGCATCCCTGTCATAACCAAAAAGCGCTTGAGTAATTCGGCCTCGGAATAGGGATTGGTAGGATTCAATCCTTGCCCGCCAGTAATCAGGATTTTCTTGATCTTGCCCATGCGGTAGAGCTGTAAGGCCTGCGTGATGCGGTCAGCACCTTTGCCAAAGAAAGTTCGATCCGTTGTTGTTTTGTTCAGATTGGTCACCCCGGTCAGGACAATGCCAATTTCTCGATTCGGAATTTCTTCAAAGGATTTGTAAGGTGGCTCCCAAGCAAGTAGGGCTAGGTTGGAAAGAAAGGGATTGGAGAAAAATACCAAGAGCAGGATCCCTATTCCTAAGATTTTTCTACCCCTTGATTTGGGGGTGAAAATGACGGCAGTCACCAGCAGCAGCAACACCAAGGTGAGGGGCATCGCCAAAAAACTTAGGAATTGAGAGAAGTAGAAAAACATTGGAGCTGGGGTTGAATCCGAAAAAATAAAATTCTTAGGCAGGTAGTTGATTCTGAATCCTTCAGCACCATTTCCTGGAACAAGACTTTTACCTCCCAAAAGTGCATATTTTTATTTTTTGTTCGTAAAAATTTCCTTTAGAAAGCTAATTTTGGTGATGCCTTCAGACCAGCCCAACCTTATTCCTTTTTTAGAAAATTTAGCAACCCAATTGGAGGGCACACTTCACTGGGATCGACTTACCCAAACGCTCTATGCGACCGATGCTTCGGTATACCGGGAGATTCCATTGGCTGTC
>JBIIGH010000117.1:0-7745 GCA_044236565.1 Algoriphagus sp.
TTCCTAGAGGACATGAAGAGCGTACTGGTTTTTGGGAAACTGCACTGGGCTAAAATTAAGGGAGGAAAAGCCATTCTGGACTTTTCACTTCTTTAATTTTTGGTAAAAATAGGGTTCGTATCCGGGTAATAGCTCGGGATGAAGAATTTTAATTAAGTCTTTGAGGATGAGGTCGGGGCGTAAATACCCCAATTCAAAGTATTCCAAGCCTCCAGTTGCTCCTTTTTTGGCGGTGTAGGTATAGACTTCCCCTGTTTTCCAAGCGGCAAAAGCCTGGTAGCGAGGCTCGATTTTCCCCATTTCCTCGAGGGAGGCAAAGTCTGCGGCTCCAATCCAAATCGGAGCGGAAGTGCCTTGGTCCAGCACTACTTCGTAATTCAGTTGCAGACTGCCGGCAGCGCCTTCTTTCCCAAACACATAGCTTCCTCCTGCTTTCTCCAAGAGTTGCGCCGCCCAACTTTCTCCTCCTGGGGCATACCAGATGTCCTGGTACATCACGCCGCTGAGGACGGTGGGTTTGTCTTTTTCTGCAAGTGAACTCGCCAGAACTTCGGCTTCTAGATAGTCTTTTTTGATTTGTTCAAACTGGGCCAATGCTTCCGAGTATTTTCCCAAAAGGACCCCGGTAAATTTGATCCATTCGGCTCTCCCCAATGGATTTTGCTCTACATATTCTCCATTGATCAGCGCTGGGATGCCCGCCTGCTTGAAGATATCCAAGTAGCGCAGGTCTTCACCCAAGGTAGAGATCATGATCCAGTCGGGCTGTAGTTCGAGTACGAGCTCTGGGTTGGCAGAAGGGCCTGCGCCTAGTTCCTTTACCTTTCCTGCAGCAATTCGCGCTCGAGCCGTGGTAGAGGAGATCAAGTCAGTTTGGGGAAAGCCGATCAGCAGATCGGTCTGCCCCAAGGCATCCAAGTGGGGTACTTGCGTGGTGGAAGTGAGTACTACTGCATCAATGGGGAGCTGCACCACGGCATCGTAGCCGGTCGGATTGACTTGGACGCCAGAGTCCAAGACTAAGTAGCGGTAGCTGTCCGAGGAACCCGCATAGCCTTGGCTGACTTCGATTTCCCAAAATCCTTCGCCTTGGTACAATTGAAAACCAGTGGCGAAATCTAGGGGCACCGATTTTTTGAGGCGATTTTCGGTTTTCGTTTCTCCACAGGAAAATAGCAGCAGCCCCCATCCCAAACACAGCAAGCAGGTTAGCCGGTAGGGTAGTGATCGCGTGTTACTTGGAAACAAATGCATGCAGGCCTAGGAGAATTTTAATACAAGGTAAGCGGGACAGCTGGACTCTCAAAAAAAAATCCCAGCCTTGGTCTTTTTATTGCAACGGAATTGCACTTTATTTACATCGATTTTGGTTTCCAACCCGAGCATTTCGGATCTTGGAATTAAAAGGGAATCCGGTGCAATACCGGAGCTGTCCCCGCAACTGTAAGTTTGAATTTCGCTGTACTGCAGCGAAACAGCTTTTGCAAATCCCCGCCATTGGTTCCTCGGAACTGAGAAGGCCTGCAAAAGTCAAACGAGCCAGGAGACCTGCCTCAATCTTTGATTCTGAGCTTTCGGAGGAAAAGCAGGTAGAAGCGTATCGTGGCTGTATCTCTTTTGGGGTGAAGCTGTTTTTCATTTCTATTTTTTCTTCGCAAGCCGGATTCGACTAGAACTTCTAATCGGAGCCCAATGACTTTTGCCCTGTGGTTTGTATCCTTACTTCCGTTTGCCGCTCCCCAAGATACGGTGGTGCTGGCAGAGGTGGGGGTGTATGCAGCAGCGCTGGATCGATTTTCGGCAGGGCAAACCCTCGTTTCCTACGATAAAAACACCCTAGCGCGTTACCATGCCCGCTCCTTGGGAGACTTACTTCAAGAAACCTCCCCAATTTTTGTGCGCCAATACGGTGCGGGCATGCTTGCCTCGCCCTCTTTTCGTGGTACTTCTCCGGGACATTCCGCCTTGTTTTGGAACGGTGTTCCCCTCAATAGCATTTCCCTCGGTCAAAGTGATCTGAGCATTTTGCCGGTACAGGCTACCGATCGGGTGGAGGTTCATTTTGGAAGTGCGGCTGCCCTTTTTGGGAACGAGGCCATTGGGGGGTCGGTGCACCTTTCCACTTCCCCTCCGGAAGAAAAAGGGGTTTCTGGAAGCTTGAGTCAGACGGTGGGCAGTTTTGGCTTAGCACAAACTTCCTTGACTGCCGGCTATGGAGCAGATAAGGTTCGGTTTCAAAGCAAGTTGTATCGCCAAAACCAACCCAATACTTTCCGCTATCGGGATATTTCGAGGGCAGGAGCGCCCTGGGAGCAGCAGGAACATGCGCACTTTAGGCAGCAGGGAGTCCTACAGGAACTGTGGTGGCAACCCACATCACGTGCTCAGGTCAAGGCCTCGGTATGGTACAATCAAGCTGAGCGGGAGATTCAGCCCCTTCTTGGCAGCAATACGGAAGATGTACAGGAAGACGAGAGTTTTCGAGCGGTAGTGGATTACCAGTACCAGCAGAGTAATGCGATCTGGAAGCTCAAAGGCGCCTTTATTAAGGATCGCTTGCAGTTTAATGCACAGGATAATCAAACGCATCAGGGAATATTGGGCCTGGATTGGGAGCGCCCTTCGGCAGGCAATTGGGCCTTTCGTGCTGGCCTTCGCGGAACTTGGATGGCCGCAAATCTAAGTTCGTACTCCGTCACCGAGCAGCGTTTGGAGGCCTACCAAAGCATGGGCTGGGAGCCAGATGATCGTATCTCTGTTTCATTTAATCTCCGACAGCTAGCCTTTGGAGATGAAGTAGTTCCTTTTCTACCCGGCTTGGGGCTGGATTGGAAGTTGCTCCAAGGAGGAAAAACAGAGCTGCTATTCAAAACAGCGGTTGGCCTCGGCGTCAAACTCCCCACGCTGAATGATCGCTTTTGGAGTCCGGGAGGAAATCCAAAGCTGCGGCCAGAAAAAAGCAAGAATGGAGAATTTGGGCTCCAGCTCAAGCAAAAGGGGGCTTTTTCTTGGGAACAGCGCCTGACCTATTACCAAATGCTTGTGGAGGATTGGATCATTTGGCTTCCAAAGGGTTCCATTTGGAGCCCAGAAAATATCCGAGAGGTACACAATCGAGGATTGGAATACCAAGCGAATAGTACCTGGACTACTGGAGCCTGGAACTGGAAAGCTAACCTTAGCTACACTTATTCCCGAACTCGGGATCGCACAGAAGGAGAAGGACAGCAGCTGCCCTACAGCCCCGAGCACCAGGGAAATGCGGGGCTGCAACTCTCCCGAGGGGAACTGGCGATGGACCTCTCTGGATTTGTTGTGGGACCTCGAAGTATAGCGATGGGTTCCTCCCGAGTCATGGAAGGATACGCCCTCTGCAACCTGGGCTTTTCCTTTTCAGGTGTCCACTGGAAATCCATCCAGTTGCCGCTCCGATTTCAAGTTCTCAATGTATTCAATCAATCCTACGAAGTGCTCTACCTGCGGGCCATGCCCGGAAGATCCTATCAACTTAATTTGACCCTTACCCTATGAACAACTTCAGTAAGTTACTGTGCATCTTTTTTTTCGGTACCCTGCTCTTAGTCGCTTGTGATCCGGCTAGTAAGGAACGCCCTCTTGGAGCCTATGATACGGGAATTTTAATCGTCAACGAAGGTGCTTTTGGGGCCAACGACGGGGAGGTGAGCCACCTCAATACAAGTTCAGGAACCCTCACTTCCGATCTATTCGAAGCTGCAAATGCTCGCCCTTTCGCGGGCCTGCTCGAGGACCTGGTGCTGGAAGAGGATCGCCTTTACCTCGTTGCCAACACGGGAAAGGTGGAGGTGGTGCAGCCGGGTGATTTCAAATCAATTGGCGCAGTAGATAAAGGCTTGGACCAGCCTCGATCGCTCGTGACCGCTCGCGGCAAGCTATTTATCTCGGATTATGGACCTTACGATGCCAACTACAATACGCCATCTTCCTATGTGGCGGTGGTGCAAGGCTTAGATGGGGGCATAGTGAAGAAAAAAATCTCCGTTTCCAGCAAGCCCGAAGACCTCTATGCCTTTGGATCCTATGTGTTTGTAGCTGGCTCTGAAGGGAAAAAGGTGGAGATCCTGGATGCCAATGCAGAGCTCCCATTCAAATCCTTGGATATGCCGGGTCAACCGGTTCAGTTTTTTGAAAAGGACGGGGACTTGTTGGTGTTTTGCTACGATGCCCAAAAGGTCTATTTCGTTTCCATTTCCAAAAGTGGCTTGAGCCAAAAGGGCATCCGTACCTTTCCCATTGCACAGGCCACAGGCCGCATCGCCAAAGGAGATACCGACAATTTTTACTTGCTTACCAGTTCAGGATGGCCGGATTATAAGGATGGGATAACTGTAGTTTCTCTTACTACTGGAATCTTGACGGCTGACTGGAAAAAGGGTACTGGATTCTATGGAATTGGCTTTGATTCCAAAATGCAACAACTCTACCTGGCCAATGCCAAGGGATTTCAAGGAAATGGAGAAGTAACAGTATTCCAAAAATCAGGAGCTGAGGTGTCCAAGTTTACCGTGGGTCGAGGTCCTTCTGGATTCCTCTTCCGGTAGTTCATTCATTAGGTAGCTCCTTGCCTTTTCCGAGAGGAGAGGAAGGACTGGAATCCAAAAAAATGAACTTTATCCCGAAGTCAAATTGATCTTCGGCAAACTTTTTTTTTACGCTCCGCCGCGGCGGATAATCAGAAAAACCTGCTGATTTATTTCAGATTGAATTGTACCCCAAACCTATATCCAGGTTTGGGGGTACAATTCAATGAGCCGTGGACCGTGGACAGTCAGCCGTTGACATTTTTTTACCTTACCTGATAGCTTTGCGTGAAGGGTTGCCCATTCGGCCCCACACCCTCCAAGAGCAAGCGCCCACTAAATTTTTCCAAATAAGGTCCCAACACTTTTGGGTCCTTGGCAGGCATCTCGTTGACATGCGTAATCACGTAGCCGGCACGGAAGCCCAGGTCCTGTAAATACCCATTTGTGAGCGAGGTGATTTTTACCCCATAGGTAAGTTTCAATCGATCTTTATCTAGGGCATTGATGCTTTCTAGGCTAGCACCTAGGATTTCCGAACTGTAAAAGATTCGTTTGGTGATTCCTGTGCCTCCTTCGATGTTTTGCAGGGTAAGCGAGACAACATCCAGTGCCCCACTTCGTTGGTAGCCAAAGGTCACCTGCTCACCAGGATAGTAGTAGGAGAGGGCCTCTTCAAAGCTTCCTTTGCCCGTGATGGTCCAGTCACCGATTTGGGTAATCACATCATTTTTTTGAAGCCCAGCTTTTTCTGCTGCTCCCTTTTGGACGATCCGAGTGATTACCACCCCTTCCAAACTCTTCAAATTCATCTCCTTTGCCAATTCAGGCGTGATTTCCGCAACCTCTACCCCAGGGATGGCCTTCTGAACTTCCCCGTGCTGAATCAAGTCCTTGGCCACCTTGACGGCCACGTCTACCGGAACAGCAAATCCGTAACCGGTGTATGACCCAGTTCTGGAGAGAATAGCTGTATTGATGCCCACCAATTCACCTCGAACATTCACCAGTGCCCCTCCTGAGTTGCCCGGGTTGATGGGTGCATCGGTTTGGATAAAGCTTTCCAGTGGAAAATCTCCACCTAAAATATTGATTTGTCGTTCCTTGGCAGAGACGATGCCTGCCGTGACCGTGGAGGTGAGGTTGAATGGATTGCCCACAGCTAGCACCCATTCGCCGATCTGGAGGGTGCGACTAGATCCTAACTTGATTTCGGGTAGGTTTTGTGCTTCAATCTTGAGGACAGCTATGTCGGTGTTTTTATCGATGCCTACCAGTTTGGCTTTGTAGGTTTGCTTTTGATGAACCACCTCTATCGTCTCGGCTCCGTCGATCACGTGAGCATTGGTGAGGATGTAGCCATCTTTGGAGAAAATCACCCCAGAACCTGTACTCACTTGCTGACTCGGCGTAGTTCCAAAGAAGTAGTCAAACATGCTGTAGCGACGGTAGTCTGTCCCACTAAAATTTTTGATAAACACCACCGACCCGGTACTGCTTTGCGAAGCTTCCACAAAGGATTCTGGTGCCTGACTGGGCAGCACTGCCACAGATTGGGAGGAGAAACGTGTTGGTAAACTGCTTAATTCGTTTGGGAAAGGTGCAGGGCTTTCAGAAGCCATGAAAAAAGTAGTCCACAAGGCGGCGCCAGCTAGACCAGCAAGAAAAGGAATACCGATGCTTTGAAGTTTGGACTGGATCATAAGAAACAAGTTTTTAAGTGTAAACGAGTGATTCTAAGCGAGCTGCTGATTTTTCAGGAAAATTTCACAAAAAATAACCAGACAAAAATCAGCCCAAGCGCTAAAATCTGACGAGATGTACCTAGAAATTCAGTCCAATTGGTAATTTTGTCAGTTCACACCCGAACCTTCTTCTCTAAACTAGGTTTTAAATTTTTATTAGTATACCTACATGACAGTAACCAAGCGCGTAGCACTTTTGGGAAGCACCGGGAGTATTGGAACCCAGACGCTGGATGTAATCCGGCAGCACCCAGAAAATTTTAGCGTCGAGGTACTTACTGCCCAAAACAATTCCGAGCTACTCATTCAGCAAGCCTTGGAGTTTGTGCCCAATGCGGTAGTCATCGGAAATGAGGAAAAGTATTCCCTAGTAAAGGAAGCTTTGGCCTCCTTGCCAATCAAGGTGTACGCAGGTCAGAAAGCCATCGCTCAGGTGGTTGAGATGGATACCATCGATGTGGTACTCACTGCTTTGGTGGGGTACTCTGGCTTGATTCCTACCGTCCATGCCATCCGTGCAGGCAAGCAAATCGCCCTAGCCAACAAGGAGACCTTGGTCGTAGCTGGAGAGTTGATTACAGCACTTGCCAAGCAGCATGGGGTCAATATTTATCCTGTAGATTCCGAGCATTCGGCGATTTTCCAATGCCTGGTGGGAGAGTTTCACAATCCCATCGAAAAAATAATTTTGACTGCCTCAGGTGGACCTTTCCGAGGAAAGGACAAGGCCTATTTGGAGACAGTGACCCGGGAGCAGGCGCTCAAGCATCCCAACTGGGATATGGGTGCAAAAATCACCATCGACTCCGCTTCCTTGATGAATAAGGGGCTGGAAGTCATTGAAGCCAAATGGCTTTTTGGACTTAAGACAGAGCAGATTGACGTAGTCGTACACCCACAAAGCATCGTGCATTCCTTGGTTCAATTTGAAGATGGATCCATCAAAGCGCAACTTGGCCTGCCTGATATGCGTATCCCTATCCAATTTGCACTCAGCTATCCTGATCGATTGAAAAGTGATTTTGAGCGCTTCAACTTCGCCAATTACCCTCAATTGACCTTTGAGCAACCTGATCTGAAGACCTTTCGAAACCTACAGCTCGCCTTTGATGCCCTTGCGGCAGGAGGGAATGCGCCCTGTGTGTTGAATGCAGCCAACGAAATTGCCGTTGCCGCCTTCCTCAACAAGCAGGTAGGGTTTTTGGAAATGTCTGATTTGATCGAAGAAACCTTAACCAGATCCGAGTTTATCGCCCGTCCACAGTTGGAGGATTACATCGAAACCGATCGAAAAGCTAGAGAATTTACTGAAAATTTACTTAAGTCAAAATAAATGGAAACCTTAATTATGGTGGGCCAGTTGCTCCTAGGATTGTCAATCCTGGTGGGACTACATGAGCTGGGACACTTACTTACCGCCAAACTTTTTGGCATGCGCGTT
>JBIIGH010000118.1:0-7669 GCA_044236565.1 Algoriphagus sp.
GTTGAATCGACGAACCTTATACGGACAGTTGTTGGCACAATATCTCGTACCAATACATCTGTTGTAAGTCATTTGATTGAGGCCTTCAGAAGAGTGCGTAGTCGCAGCTACTGGACATACAGTCTCACAAGGTGCATTGTTACACTGCTGACACATCATCGGCTGGAAGGTAACCTCAGGGTTTTCTGCGGCAATTTCCATTCCACTCAAATCATCAGCTGGAGCATCGGAAGAGTAGTAGCGGTCAATTCTGATCCACGCCATTTCTCTACGATTGAGTACTTCTTGCTTTCCTACTACTGCCACGTTGTTTTCAACTTGGCAAGCAATGGTACAAGCACCGCAACCAATACAAGAGTTCATGTCAATGGCAAGACCCCAGTGGTGTTGGCTGTACTTGTGGCCACTCCAAAGTGATATCTTGGATGGCTTTACAAACTCCCCATCTTTGTAGATTTCAGGCTTGTATCTTCCAGCGGAAGCATCTTTCTTATATTCTGCAAGTGTAGCTTCCTGGATTACGTTTTCACGTCCCATGAAAGTCTGATGCGTTTGTGTTCTAGCAATTTTGTAAGCCTCTTCGGTAGCAACCACCTCAACCTTGGTAGTCAAGTCGAAGTTGACAAAGCCTTTGCTGGTGTCTAGGAGGTCGTAGGCATTCACCCCTACTCCATCTGCAACGCGACCAGCTTTGGTACGACCATAGCCTAAAGCAAGACCGAAAGTACCAGTCGCTTGACCTGGCTGAACCAAGATTGGAACCAGAATAGACTTTCCATTTACGGTAAGCTTTGCCTTCTTGGTGTTTTCCTCCACCATAGAAACTCCATTTTCTGATGCCCATTTCTGAGAAACAGTGAGGTAGTTGTCCCAAGTGGCTTTCGTGATAGGATCAGCCATTTCTTGCAACCATGGGTTGTTGGCGAACGTGCCAGATCCAATACCAATTTTTGAATAAACAACCAACTCAGCGCCTGCGTTGGCAGCAGTGTAAGATTTTGCAACTTCTGCAGCAGCAGCGGCTACCTGCCCTACTGGAGCAACGGTAGCAGAAACAGTTGCCTCACTTACAACTCCATTAAACAAGGCTCTATCCCAGAACTCTTGGAAAGTAGCACCTGCACCTAGAGTGGTATAAAGGCTGCTTGTCCAATTTGCTTGAATGTAGTCGTAGTAAGAAACAGTAGAACCAGCCCAGGTCAAGAAAGAATCTTGAGCTTGACGGGTTTTGAATAGCGGAGAAATGGTTGGCTGTGCCAAAGAATACTGTCCTTTCTTAGGCTGGAAATCATTCCAAGACTCCAAGAAATGGTGATCAGGAGCAATTACCTGAACCAAAGCAGCAGTTTCATCCAAGGTACCGTTGGTAGCGATGCTCAACTTTGCTTTGGCAATGCCCGCGGCAAGATCAGCACCTCGTGGATGGTCATACACTGGATTACAGTTGTAGAAAATCACAGCTCCAACGCTTCCACCTTTCAATTCGGTGATAAACTGGTTCATGCGGGCATCATTGCCCTTTCTGAAATATACTGGAGTTGAGAAATCAACAGTGGCTCCGTTGTTTCCTAACAACTCATTGATGGCGTGAATGACCACCTGTACGTTTGGATCGTTGGATCCCGATACGACTAGGGAAGCACCTTTAGTTGCCCAAAGTTCTTTGGCAGCTTTATCTAAGTGTGCTACTTCTACTTTCGCTCCACCTACAGTGGCAACACCTGCTTTTGCTGCAATCGCATTGTACAAGGCCAATACTGCAAGACCCGATTGAGAAGCTTTGATTGGAGTGCGGTAATCCGCGTTGGCTCCAGTCAAAGAGAGGTTGGACTCAAACTGAAAGTGACGAGACATTTCTGCCTTATCCTTGCTGATTTTACGTGTTTTGGCATAAGCACCCGCAAATTCAATTGGTGAAATCCAAGTTCCTAGGAAATCTGCTCCAAATGAAACGATAGTCTTAGCCTTATCGAAATGGTAGGAAGGAAGAATTGCCTGACCATAAAAAACTTCAGAAGCTTTGGTGATGCCGTAGTTGGAGATGGAATCATACACCACCACTTCAGCTCCACCAAACGCAGCACTAAATTCTTGAAGTGCTTTTTCAGTAGAAGGAGATAGGATGGTGTTGGTTACAATCTTTACAGTTCCAGCAGCAGCCAATTTTGATTTCACATGCGCATCTACCTTTGCCCAATCCGATGCAGCACCGGCAAGCATTGGACTTGACACACGCTGCTTATCGTAGAGCGAAAGCACAGAGGCTTCAACAATGGCGTTTACTTTACCCTTAGTGATTGGAGAAAGCTCGTTACCATCAATTTTGATTGGACGACCTTCTCTTGTTTTCACCACAATTGATGCATAGTCCCCTCCTGAAGAGTAGGTCGATGCATAATAGTTAGGGATAGAAGGGTTGATATCAATCGGCTTATTTACATAAGGGATTGCCTTACGAACTGGAGTTTCACAAGCTGCCAAAGAAGCTGCTGCCAAACTAAAGCCCATCAATTTGAGGAAATCTCTTCTTGAAGCGCTACCATCTTCGTTTAGGGAACTTGGCAGTTCAGCAAACTCGCGGTCGGCATTTTTTACAAACTCCGGATCGTTGCTAAGTTGCTCGAGCCCTTTCCAGTAGGTTTTTTTATTTTCCTTCATTTTATTTCTAGGAATGAATTTTCAAAAGGATAAGGAATTAATAGTGGCACTTAGCACACTCTAGACCACCGATGTCTTTCACTTTCAGTGCATCTTTGGAAGTAGAGTGAAGTTGAACCAATTTGTCGTAATACACATTGCCTTCGGTGGCAATCTCGGTTTGTCGGTGGCAATCAATACACCAACCCATGGTCAAAGTGCTGTGCTGGCCTACCACTTCCATTTCTTGAATCGGGCCGTGGCAGGTTTGGCACTCTACCCCACCCACAGCTACGTGCTGAGCATGGTTAAAGTAAGCTAGATCTGGTAGGTTGTGAACTCTCACCCATTCAATCGGCTGATTGTTGTCCACTGCATTGTAGATTTTCTGAATCTCAGGAGAGATCCCTTCTTTGCCTCCTACATTTTGAATGTGGGTATGGCAGTTCATACAAATATTTGCAGAAGGGATGTTGGCTGACTTTCCGATTTCAACACCAGTATGGCAATACTGACAAGCGATTTCATATTGGCCAGCGTGAAGTGCATGGGAAAAAGCAATAGGCTGTGCAGGAGCATATCCCTGCTGAACACCTATAGAATATAAACCATCAATTGCAGTTTTAGCTGTAAAAGCAATTACTAAAGCGGTAACGAGGATGATGACTGCATCACTCTTCAGAATCTTACCGAAATCGGTTTTTTGAGAAACATACTCTTTCTCCTCTTCAGGAAGGTCTTGCTTTTGGATGTACTTGGTAAGTACAGTAACGATCAAGCCCAAAACAATCAAAATAAGGACTAGGATAAATGCCAAGACTCCCACGATGATGCTTAAGTATTCGTTTGGAATACCTGATCCCGCAGCAGCGGCAGCTGGATCACCAGCAGCAGCCCCAGGAGCAGCAGCTGCAGCATCGGCCTTGTCTCCATGCTCGATGTAAGACAGCAAATTGTCTAGGTCGCCATCGCTCAAGAATTCATGCGAAGGCATAACGGTGTTGCTGTATTCTTTGTACAAGGCAGTGGCGTAGGCATCACCAGAAGCAATCACCGCTTGCGAATTTTTGATGAAGCTCTTTGCCCAAGCGATAGACTGTCGATCAGAAATGCCTCTCAAGGCAGGACCCACATTTTTTTGATCTAGCTTGTGGCATTGCTTACAATTGGCGTTAAATACAGTTTTACCTGCTGCAATTGCTTCATCACTGCTTGCCACGGCTGGGTCGGCAGCATAAGCCGATACCCCTACCAACATGAAAAACAGCACTGCCAGTGACTGGAAATTCAATCGAATCCCTACTAACGAGCGTTTGGATAACATATTATTGCTATTAATTAGTTTAAACGGTTCTCAGTAACCCCTGCAAAGGTAGTACGGAGGCTTAATTTTTCAAACAAGAATATGGGAATAAAGTAGCGGATTCCGAACCTAAAATCATGAAACTACTTTGCTGTATTTCAAGTAATTACAAGGTGTTTTTTGAGCTATTTATTATTTAGAATAATTATAAATAATAGATTTTATTTGGTTCGACTTTTCCGCTTTTCAGAATTTCCAATTTATGCTCTCCAGAGCCTACCCAAGGAAGTCAAAAATCTGTTGCCCATTCCTAAAGAAATACCAATGAAAACTCGCCAATCACATTTGTAGAAGCGAAGATTTTCCGTAAATTTGCATTCCAATTATTGGTCGCGTGGCCGAGTGGCTAGGCAGAGGTCTGCAAAACCTCGTACAGCGGTTCGAATCCGCTCGCGACCTCTACAAAAAGCATCTCCTAACCGAGATGCTTTTTTCGTTTCTTGCCCTCCTATCCAAGAAGCAAAAAATAGAACTAGGTCTGCTTCCCTTATTTCAGAAAAACGCTTTGGGGACTGCAAAAAAAAACGCCAGCATTGCTGGCGTTTTTATAGGTATTCGGTTGGGCAATTTTACTTCTTGCCTTCCATTTTTTCTTTCAACTCAGCAAGTGCATCGATGTCACCAAAGGTAGACTTCTCTGCCTGTGCAGGCATCTCAGCAGCAGCTTCTTCTTTCTTCTTTGCAGGAGCAGCAGCCTTCTTAGGAGCTCTTGCTTCTTCTCTGAACATAGCTGTGTGAGAAAGTACAATTCGCTTGTCGTCCTTAGAGAACTCAGCTACTTTGAAATCAACTGACTCGCCAACTTCAACTTGTGAACCGTCTTCCTTCTCCAAGTTTTTAACAGTTGCAAATCCTTCCAATCCATAAGGAAGTTCGAGAACTGCACCCTTATCGTTCTTAGAATTTACAATACACTTGTGTACAGATCCGATTGGGAACAAGGTTTCGAAAGTATCCCAAGGATTCTCTTCCAACTGCTTGTGACCCAAAGCCAATCTTCTGTTTTCTACATCAAGTTCAAGTACAGCTACATCTAGCTCATCTCCAACTTTAACAAACTCAGATGGGTGCTTGATTTTCTTAGTCCAAGACAAATCAGATACGTGAACCAAACCGTCGATACCCTCTTCCAATTCAAGGAATAGGCCGAAGTTAGTCAAGTTACGAACCACACCTTTGTGCTTAGTGCCTACTGCATACTTCGCAGACATGTCACCTTTAGTCCATGGATCTTCAGTCAATTGCTTGATGCCCAAAGACATTTTACGCTCGTCCTTATCCAAAGTCAATACCACAGCTTCGATTTCAACACCTACTTTCACAAAGTCAGCAGGGTTTCTCAAGTGCTGAGACCAGCTCATTTCAGAAACGTGAATCAAACCTTCTACACCTGGAGCCAATTCCAAGAATGCACCGTAATCTGCTACGTTTACAATCTTGCCTTTCACTCTAGAACCAACTTCAAGAGTTGAAGCCAATGAATCCCAAGGATGAGCGCTCAACTGCTTCATACCCAAAGAAATTCTTCGCTTCTCATCATCAAAGTCAAGTACCACAATCTGAACCTTCTGGTCAAGCTGCAATACTTCTTCTGGATGGTTGATACGACCCCAAGAAATATCGGTGATGTGAAGTAGACCATCTACACCTCCCAAATCGATGAATACACCGAAGTTGGTCATGTTCTTGATCACCCCTTCCAATACCTGACCTTTCTCTAGGTTGTTTAGGATTTCTGCTTTTTGCTTCTCTAGATCTTTTTCGATCAAGACCTTGTGCGAAACAACTACGTTATCGTTGGTGTGGTTGATTTTCACAACCTTCACTTCCATTTTCTTACCTACATAGACATCAAAGTCACGGATAGGCTTCACATCAATTTGAGAACCTGGCAAGAATGCTTCTACACCGTAGATATCTACGATCAAACCACCCTTAGTTCTGCGCTTCACTAGACCTTCAATGACGCTATCTTTTTCCAAAGCAGCCTCAATATCAAGCCATGCACGAACGATTTTTGCCTTCTTACGGGAAAGGATCAACTGACCCAAAGCATTTTCTTGCTCCTCGATGAATACATCTACCTCGTCGCCAACTTGGATGCTAGCAAGGTCACGGAATTCGGAAAGTGGCACTAAGCCATCAGACTTGAACCCGATGTTGATGATTACATCCTTGTCGTTTACTCCTACTACTACTCCTTTGATCACTTCTTTTTCAGTGATCTCACTCAAAGTACCTGCATACATGGCTTCCATTTGAGCGCGTTGCTCTTTGGAATAGCCTTCTCCGAAGCCTTTGGTGCCGAAGTCGTCCCAGTTAAATTCTTTTGTACTAGACATAAAATACGACTCTGATTGACCCGCTTCCCTAGAGTCATGGGGAAGGAGTTTTTGGGTTAATACTTAGCGATTGGAACTTCCAAAACGCTCCATTCACTCGAATGGACTGCAAAGGTAAGGGATTTCTTGAAATGGAAATAAAACCAAACGAAAATTAGCACGTATCTACCGAAGCTTTTGGCTTGGTATTTTGCCGGATTCACCCTAAAATTGAATTCAAAAAATAAGCCCCGATACGAAATCGGGGCTTGCAAGCAAAGAGTGAAAGATTTTTTACGAACTCAAATCTACTAAAGAATTTTAAATGTTCAAGGCCTTTCAATGGATCTATACCATCTATTCAGCACTACTTTTTTTTGTGCTCATGCTGTTGAATGGCCTATTTGTGCTGATTCCCTTGCTTATTCACCCCCGCGGTGATAAAATTTCCTTCGTATTCATCCGCATTTGGGTAGGCACTTGGGTATTTTTATCAGGAATCCGCTTCGAGGTCCATGGAAAGGAGCACCTTGACCTCAAGCAAGCATACATCTTTATATTCAACCACCGGTCCAACTTGGATGCTCCACTCCTCCCCATGGTGATTCCTCATTACGTGAGAGCAATTGGAAAAAAGGAACTTTCTAAAATCCCTATTTTTAGTACGGTAGTGAGCAAACTGGCCATCTGGGTGGATCGAAGCAACGCAGAGTCAAGACGAGAAAGTTTGGCAAAATTAATCCTCCTCCTCCAGCAAGGCATCTCCGTAGTCGTATCCCCAGAAGGGACCCGAAACAATACGGATCAAACGCTACTCCCCTTCCAAAAAGGAGCGTTTCGATTGGCGATAGAAACCCAAACTCCCATAATGGAAATGGCTGTAATAGGTGCGGACAAATTGATGAAAAGGGGTTCTATTTTGCTTAAGCCAGGAAAAATCACTGTTTACTTTTCCAAACCACTTTTCCCACCAACTACTTCTTCCCAAAACGAAGTGGATGCCTTTGCTGAAAAATGCAGAAATAGACTAGAAGCGATGATTCTTACGCATGAGTAGTTGGAAGCTCTTCTTCCTCTGAAAACACCTCCCGCGTGAGGTCCTCAAACAGCACGTAAAGCACCAAAAAAGTAATCGGTAGCGTCAACATCAAACCGATTCCAGCCAACAAAATCCCCACTGCATTCACTGCGATTAAAATCAGAACCAAGACCAGAAACTGCCACCAATTGCGCGTGATGAGTTTCCGACTCCATTCCATGGCTGACCAGGGATCCATCCCACCAAAAATGCCCATTTGAATTGCGAACAAGTACCCAACTCCAAGGTATATGCCGGGCAAAATCAATG
>JBIIGH010000119.1:0-7632 GCA_044236565.1 Algoriphagus sp.
ACTCAGTGGCTACCGCCTGTACTTCAATCCAGAGGGTACTCCGGATGGAACCTTCACCCGCATTGGTCAATATTCCGCGATACAGCTTCGAGCTACCTTGAGCAATCTTGCCAACTACAAAGGCTGCTATTACATCACCGCAGTGGATCGCTCTGGAAATGAAAGTCCAAAGAGTAATGTGGTTTGTGTCGACAACTGTCCAAACTACCTGCTTCCGAATGCTTTCTCCCCAAATGGCGATGGGCTCAACGATACCTTTATGGCTTTTGATAATCCTTTCTCAAAATGCCCACGATTTGTCACCCAAGTGGAACTCTTTATCGTAAACCGCTGGGGTACGGAGGTATTTCGCTATGCCAGCCAATCCGCCACTGAAAATGATCCTTTTATCCGTTGGGATGGAAAAGACCCGAGTGGCAATGAACTTCCGGCAGGAACCTACTACTACTCAGGAACGGTCTTATTCGATGTGGTGGACCCAACTAAGAAGCAGCAGACCTTGAAAGGAACGATTCAACTCCTTCGCTAATGCTACTCGAATCCATCTTGTTATTTGATGGACACTGTAGCCTGTGTAATGGGGCGGTGGATTTCGTACTGAAGCGAGACATCCACAAGAAATTGCTTCTAGCTTCAATTCAAGGGCCTGCGGGGCAGCGGGTATTAACGCACTATGGACTACCCTCCACCTACTTAGACACCCTCGTCTTGGTGGAGCAAGGAAAGGTCTACCTCGGAAGTACAGCAGCACTGCGCGTAGCGCGACTTTTGGGCGGAGGCTGGCCCCTCTTCTACGGATTCATCATCATCCCTAAAGAAATTCGAGACCGAATCTACCAGTGGATTAGCGAGCACAGGTACCAATGGTTTGGTCGAAAAGCGACCTGCAGAATGCCTTCAGCAAGTGAAAGCGCCCACTTTTTAAATGAAGATCATCCCTTTCTCAAGTCGATTGGATAATCATCCAATAGATGGGCATCCCTAGGGTAAGGTTGAAAGGGAAAGTCACGGCCAGAGCCATAGGAACATAGAGCCCTTCATCGGCTTCTGGATTGGACAACTTCATTGCTGCGGGCACGGCAATGTAAGAAGCAGAAGCAGCAAGAATTGCAAAAATCAGGCGATCACCAACCTCAGGACTGACCCACTGACTGATGTAAGCCACGATCACCCCATTGATCAGGGGAATAAGGGTGGCAAAAAGAGAAGAAAAATAACCTGTCTTAAAAAACGCTTTCAATTTTCTTCCGCTGGTAATACCCATGTCTAGTAAAAAGACCGCCAGAAATCCTTTGAAAATATCTGTGATAAAGGGTTTGATCCCCTCAGCCTGCTTTTCATCGGCTATCAAGCCAATGACCAAACTTCCCAAAATCAACAAAACCGAACTATTGGTGAAGGCATGAATGATGATTTGTTTGAGCCCTCCTTCGGAATTGGAGGGGGTATATTTCCGCAACAAAATCACTCCTGAAATAATTGCTGGCGCCTCCATCAAGGCCATGACAGCGACCATGTGACCCCCGAAACTGATTCCTTGCGCCTCCAAAAAGGCAGCTGCAGCCACAAAGGTGACCGCAGAAATAGATCCATAGGCTGCAGCAATTGCAGCGGCATTGGGCACTCCTAACTTTCGCTTTAGGATAAAAAAAGTGTAGAAAGGAATTGAGGCAGAAAGCAGCACGCCAAAGGCAAGGGCCCAAAATATTCCGGATGTAAATTCACTGTGAGAAAGCTCTTGACCTCCTTTAAACCCAATGGAGATCATCAAGTAGAGCGCTATGAACTTGGCGCTGGTTGGGGGGATTTCTAAATCACTCTTCAGTTTCACTGCCAAAACTCCTAGGATAAAAAAGAGGAGGCTTGGATCGGTGAGGTTGTTGATAAGAATCTGAAAATCCATGGCACAAATATCCTTCCTGAAAAGCTTCAAAAAAAGTAAAACATAATATTTTTTAATTCGTTATCGTTTTTGAATTAAATTTACTTATGAATATCACCCTGCACCAGCTAAAAGCCTTCCAGGCCATTGCAAAGTTTCAAAGCATCACCAAAGCTGCTGAAGCCATGAGCATGACCCAACCAGCGGTCTCCATTCAGTTGAAAAACCTACAGGAACAATTTGAAGTGCCCCTTACCGAAATCATTGGAAAGCGAATTCATATCACGGAATTTGGCCAAGAATTGGTAGACACGGCAGACCGAATCTTTGGAGAGCTTGGACAGATTGAAGAAAAAATGCTGGAGCTAAAAGGGCTTCTTGGCGGAAAAATCCGAATTTCTGCTGTTTCTACCGGGAAATACATCATCCCCTACCTGATGGCGGACTTCATGAAAATTCACCCGCACGTAGAAATCAGTTTGGAGGTTTCCAACCGCTACAAGGTAATGGCTCACTTGCAAGAAAACTCAACTGATTTGGCTTTGGTGTCTCTTTGGCCGGACGAACTAGATTTGGAAAGTATACAGCTAGCAGAGAACAAGTGGTTTTTGGCCTGCTCTCCAGAGAATAAAGAAGCTTATGCTGCCCATATTCAAGCGGGTAACTGGAAAAAAGTCCCCTTTCTACTTCGAGAAAAAGGTTCCGGTACCCGTACCATGATGGAGCGATTTTTCCAGGATCGTAACATTCATGTAGAAAGCAATCTAGAGCTTGCTACCAACGAGGCTGTCAAGCAGGCGGTAATGGCTGGTTTGGGGGCATCCTTGCTGTCCAATTTTTCCATGGCCCAGGAAATCAAAGAGGGCCGAATCGCCCTTTTGGAATTACCCGAACTCCCTATAAAAGCAGACTGGAATCTAATCTGGCTCAAGCAAAAAAAACACTCCCCTGCCGTCAAGGCCTTTATCCGCTGGCTTTCGGAAAATCGAAAAGAAGTGCTTTTCAAACACTTCCCAACCTTGGAAACGCTCTAGACCCTTTCCATGGACTGTCAAAAAAATTCTATATTTGAAGCTTAAATTTCGTCTACTCAAGAAATGAAAGCAATTGTATTTCCAGGCCAAGGAGCCCAATTCCCAGGAATGGGAAAATCCCTTTATGAAGAAAATCCAACCGCAAAGGCCTTATTTGAAAAAGCAAATGAGCAGCTTGGTTTTCGAATAACAGATATCCTATTTGAAGGTACAGAGGAGGAGCTTAAGCAAACCAAAGTAACGCAGCCCGCCATCTTTTTACACTCGGTGATCTTGGCAAAAACTACCCCAAACTTTGCTCCAGACATGGTGGCAGGTCATTCTTTAGGGGAATTTTCCGCACTTGTGGCCAATGGAGTTTTGAGCTTTGAAGATGGCTTGGCGCTGGTATTTCAACGCGCCCTAGCGATGCAGGAAGCTTGTGAGATCAACCCCTCTTCTATGGCGGCAATCCTAGGCTTGGAGGATCAGGTGGTAGAACAAATTTGCGCTGGAATCACCGAAGAAATCGTCGTGGCAGCAAATTACAACTGCCCAGGACAGCTGGTGATCTCTGGATCTACTAAGGGCATAGAAATCGCCTGCGAGCTGCTCAAGGCCGCGGGTGCAAAGCGAGCACTACCTCTACCAGTAGGTGGAGCATTTCACTCTCCACTGATGGAGCCTGCTCGGGAGAAACTTCAAAAAGCAATCGAAGGAACTCAGTTTAATACCCCAATCTGCCCCATTTACCAGAATGTGAGTACCACTGCTGTGTCGGATGTAACCGAAATCAAAGCCAATTTAATTGCCCAACTGACTGCGCCTGTGAAATGGACCCAATCCGTCCAGCAAATGGTAGCCGATGGTGCCACTGAATTTATTGAATGTGGACCTGGAAAAGTACTCCAGGGCTTGGTTAAAAAAATCCACCCCGAAGCAATCGTTTCTGGACTCTAACCCTCCAACTCCCACCTTCAAAGTGGGAGTTTTTAGTTGGCTCCCTTCCATACTGAAACCTGCCCTTGATCGGTGCATTCAGCAAGTAACTCAAGGCTTGTTTTCCCTAGAACAGGATGGACTTTTCCTGGAAGGATTTCGGCCAAGGGCTGCAAGACAAATCGTCGTTGCGCAAGGTAAGGATGTGGGATGCTGAGGGTGGGGGTATTCCAAACTTCTGCTCCAAAATAGAGAATGTCGATGTCAATGGTTCGATCACCCCAATGCTGCTCCCGCGTTCTCCCTAAATCCAATTCAATTCCTTGGATCAATTCCAACAAACTAGTTGGATCTAGATCGGTTTGGATACAAACCACTTGGTTCAAAAAATTTCCGTTGGTCGCCACTCCTCCCCAGATCTCTGTTTCATAAATTTGGGAACAGCCAACTAGGGTTACCTGCTTGGATAGGGCCTCAATTGCGGTTTTGAGATAGGCTGCCCGATCCCCTTTGTTGCCACCAATTCCCAATACAACCTCAGTTTGCATTTCTCGTTAGTATAATTTTTGTAAAGCTTGCTCAAATTAGCCTAAATTTACAGTCATAAACGAACTAATATGAAGTTTCTAGGTAATGTCTTGGCCGTCATCGTGGGCCTCTTTGTATTCAGCATTGTAGCAATGCTTATTTTTTTCGGGATTATAGGTTTGGTTGCTTCCTCTTCTGAGAAAGAAGTGACCTTGGAAAAAAACTCTATCCTGCACCTTGATCTTAATGGCCGCACCTTAGTGGAGCGTACCTCAGATGAAGATTTGGTATTTGGCTCATTTCTAGATCCTTTTGGCGGAGAAAATACTGCCGGATTGGTGAATTTGAAAAAGGCCATTGCTGAGGCAAAGACCAATGAGAATGTAAAAGGAATCTACCTCAACGCCGGCTTATTTGGCGCTGGGCAAGCGGGTCTGTTGGAGCTTAGAGAAGCTTTAATTGATTTCAAAACATCAGGAAAATTTATCGTAGCCTACGATGAAGCTTACTCAGAGGGCGGATATTTCTTGGCCTCTGTAGCAGATGAAATTTACCTCAATCCCTTGGGTGGAATTGACTTCAACGGCTTTTCCTCTGAGGGAATTTTCTTGAAAGGTTTTTTTGAAAAAGTAGGCATCAAGCCAGAGGTTTTCCGAGTAGGTGAATTTAAAAGTGCCGTGGAGCCATTTATTCTAGATAAAATGAGCCCAGAGAATCGGCTACAAACCCAATATTTCTTGGATGACATCAACAACCACGCGCTTGAGCTAATCGCAAAATCGAGAGGCATTGCACAAGACAGTTTGATTCGCATCAATCAGCAAATGCTTGTTCGAAAACCAAAAGATGCGGTAACCTACAAGTTGGCTACAGCCCTAAAGTACGAAGACGAGGTGCATAGCATCTTAAAAGAAAAGTTAGGGCTGAAGGAAGATGATCAAATTGAAACCATCAATGCCACTGACCTTGGAGGAATGGCAAAAAGCCAAAACATCACCTCCTCTAACAGAATTGCAGTAATCCTTGCTGAAGGGGAGATTGTTGATGGAAATGCGGATGGAGCGATTAGTTCAGAAAAGTTTGCAAAAGAAATTCGCAAAGCCCGAAAGGACGAAAATATCAAAGCCATTGTCTTGCGCGTAAACTCTCCAGGAGGATCTATTCTGGCCTCTGAAGTAAT
This sequence comes from Algoriphagus sp., assembly GCA_044236565.1. Taxonomy (GTDB): domain Bacteria; phylum Bacteroidota; class Bacteroidia; order Cytophagales; family Cyclobacteriaceae; genus Algoriphagus. Next base: position 5,543 of record JBIIGH010000119.1, read on the forward strand.
CTGGAGAGAAATGTCGGAAGCCAAAAAAGTGAAGCCAGTGATTGTATCTATGGGTGAGGTAGCAGCTTCGGGAGGATACTACATTGCTGCTCCTGCGGACACGATTGTAGCGCAGCCAAACACGATCACGGGTTCCATCGGGATTTTTGGGATTTTATTCAATGTTCAGGAATTAGTCAATGACAAGTTGGGAGTAACTACCGATGTAGTCTCCACCGGTGAGCTTTCAGATTTTGGCAATATGGCTCGCCCACTCACTGAGGTAGAGCGAACTATCATCCAATCCTCGGTAGAAGATGGCTACGAGACCTTCATCTCTCGAGTGGCCGAGGGTCGTGGCATGCATCCTGATTCAGTTCGTAAGGTAGCTTCTGGAAGAGTTTGGACTGGAACACAAGCCAAAGCACGGGGATTGGTCGATGTTTTGGGTGGCTTGGATACGGCTATCGGTATCGCAGCAGCGAAGATCAAAGCAGGAGAAGATTACCGAGTAGTGTATTATCCTGAGAAGAAGCCTTGGTTTGAGGAGTTGATGGTTTCATTTAGCGATCAAGTACAAGTTCGCATCCTTCAGACTCAACTCGGAGATCAGTACCCGCTCTACCAAAAAATTCAGAAACTGAAAAACTACCAGGGTGTGCAGGTACGGATGCCACAAGAGATAGTGATCAAATAAGATTCAAAACAAAAAACTCAGCAGAAACGCTGAGTTTTTTGTTTTTAGGAGAATTCAGCTTCATCAACGAATTACTCTTTTGAATGGATTTTTTCAGGTTTCTCGCCAAGCAAGCTTAACCTCCTTGAGTTAGCATCTGTCATTTAGTACATCCTCTTTAAACTGAAAAATCTGCTTCTTCATCTCTTTAATTTCCTTTAGTTTTTGTTCCAAGGAAATCAATTTTTCATCTAGAATTTCAAGCTTTTGAGTCTTTGTAAATTTATTGTTGTACCAGGTATCGAGGATTTGTCCGATTTCCTTGATCGTAAAACCTACCGATTTTGCATCACTGATAAACTCCAATTTTTCTACTGTCACTTCATCGTAATGAAAGTAATTATTTGATTTTACCGTCGGGTCTTGTTTGCCTTCAATTAAGCCTGACTTTTCATAAAACCGAATGGTATGGGTAGAGAGCCCTGTCTTTTTCGCTAGTTCATTAATCAACATAGCGTAAAGTTATAGGATAAAAAATAAATATCAACCATATACCATACTCTAAGGTTGTTGGTTTGAAAGTTACCCGCTAAGTTTGTTCAAAAAAGAAAGCGATGACAAAAACAATTTTAATAACAGGTACCTCAAGTGGGATAGGAAAAGCAACCGTACTAGCGTTTGCAAAAATGGGGTGGAATGTAGCTGCTACACAAAGAACTCCAGAAAAGGAACAAGACTTTACAATCTATCCAAATGTGAAACTCTATGCCTTGGATGTTACCAGTCTGGAAAGCATTCAACATGCATTCACACAAGTACAAAAGGATTTTAGAAAAATTGAGGTTGTAGTGAACAATGCCGGATACGGTGTCGATGGTGCTTTTGAGGAAATGAGTGATGAAATTATCGAAAAACAGTTTGATACAAATGTTTTTGGACTAATGCGTATAACGCGGGAAGCTATCAAGTTGATGCGGCCAACAGGAGGAGGAAGAATCATCCAGATTTCAAGTATGGGCGGGAAAATAACCTTCCCACTTTACAGCATTTACCATGCAACCAAATTTGCAGTGGAAGGATTTACTGAGTCCCTACACTACGAAGTAGCACAGTTTAACATCCAATTGAAGCTTGTAGAACCTGGTCCAATTGTTACCGATTTCTATGGCAGAAGTAGACAGTTTATCAAACCCATTACCACAAAATCGTACGATGGATTTATAGATAAATTCAATACTGCTGCCGAAAAAGTGATGAAAGAAGCAGAAGGCCCTGAAGTCGTTGCGAAAACAATCTATAAGGCTGCTACAAATTCAACAAATCAAATGCGCTTTCCAGTAGGTAAGCCAGGCCCTCTCTTGCTCATTTTGAGAAAATTGCTTTCAGATAAATTATACGTCTTGATGGTCAGAAAAAGTTACAATCTATAAATAGA
>JBIIGH010000006.1:0-25743 GCA_044236565.1 Algoriphagus sp.
TTAGAATTGAGAATGTATTAGGTAACCAACTAATTAATACCTCTCATCCAACCATCCATCCTATAAAACTGCGGAATCGTTGGGTTTTCTGCATATTTAATTTATTTTCGGTGGTGTTGGACAGCATTTGTTCCTTCCCACTCTTTACATCCTAACAAAATCCCAAAATGCTTACACTTCTGATTATACTGGTTGCTTTGGGCTTGATCCTACTCGCCATTGTCAAATATGACATTCATCCATTTCTTGCACTTTTTGTAGGGGCAATTATTTATGGGCTGATGATGGGAATGCCAACAGACCTTATCATCAAATCAATTTCTGAAGGATTTGGCGGGGTGATGGGAAGTGTGGGGCTTTTGATTCTTTTGGGCGTAATCATGGGGACTTTTCTTGAAAAAACGGGTGGTGCCATTGTCATTGCAAACCGGATTCTGAAATGGATTGGAGAGAAATTTGTGAACCTTTCCCTGATGCTAAGTGGATGGGTTTTATCCGTTCCGATTTTTGGGGATAGTACCATCATCATGATGAACCCAATTGCCAAATCATTGGCTTCAAAAAGTAAGATTTCCTACGCAGCAACAATTGTTGCTCTTTCTCTTGGGGCTATGGCAAGCCACGCATTGGTACCTCCCACTCCCGGCCCGATTGCAGCTGCTGCAATTTTAGGCGCAGATTTAGGTCAAATGATAATTTGGGGATTGGTTGTTTCACTGATCACACTTATCCCACTATATTTCTTTGTCAATAAGTTTGTGGTCAAGATTCCACTTGAACCGCAACTAATCGCGGATGAACAAAAATTGGAAAAGAAAGAGCTCCCAACATTTTTCAATTCGCTGCTTCCCGTAATCATTCCTTTGATTCTGATTATTCTGGCATCTATCGCGAATTATCCTACCAAGCCTTTTGGGGAAAGCACGTATGCCCAGGCGATTCAATTCATAGGTTCTCCGGTTATTTCCTTATTGATTGGTGCGCTTTTGTCCTTCACTTTACCAAAAAAGTTTGACCGCAAACTTCTATCCTCCTCTGGTTGGATTGGGGAATCAATTCTGCTTGCTGCCCCGGTTATTTTGATTACTGGAGCAGGTTCAGTATTTGGAAAAATGCTCCAAAATTCAGGGGTCGGCGACCTAGTCACTTCTAACATGAGTGATGCAAATTGGGGGATTTTTCTACCTTTTTTGATTGCGTTTGCACTAAAAACAGCACAAGGATCAACGACCGTCGCAATGATCACCACCGCTTCAATTATAGCGCCAATTTTGGGGCAGTTAGGACTAGATTCTGAAACAATGAAAGTCTTCACTGCACTCGCTATTGGAGCTGGTTCACTCTGCATTTCACATGCGAATGACAGCGGGTTTTGGGTGGTCACTCAACTTTCAGGCATGAGCATCAAGCAGGGAAATATGTCGCATAGCCTGGGAACCTTAATTGCTGGAGTGACTGCAATTTTATTGATTTTTGTTTTGACTTTGGTGGTGGTATAATAAGGGTCAGATGCAAGATGACCGATATTTAGCTGAATGCCTTGTTTTAATTGAGGTTTCACACGGCACACTGCTCTCTTTATCGGGCTGTCCATCCCCCATCCACAGTCAACATTGATCCTACAAGGTAAGTAGCAGCATCTGAAGCCAGAAAAATCGCTGCCCCCTGAATTTCTTTGAGTTCGCCCCAACGCCCCAAGGCAGTGGCACCCACTATAAACTTTTCCCCTTCCTCTGTACCCGCAATCGGAAGATTCATCTCAGTCAAAAATGGTCCCGGACAAATTGCATTCACGGTAATATTCCAAGGTGCCAATTCTATAGCTAAAGCCCGGGTCATCTGCACCACCGCTCCCTTGCTTGAAGCATAAGGGGTTCGATTGGAAAACCCCACCAAGCCTAAGGCACTGGCAAGATTGATGATTGCCCCTTTGTTTTTCTCCTTCATATAGGGAGTCACTGCACGATTGGCCAACCATGTTCCGGTGACATTGACGTCCATTACTTTGGTGAAGTCTTCATAGCTCAACTCATCGATTGGACCACGGATATTAGTCCCCGCTGAATTGATTAGGATATCGATTGATCCAAAAGTCTCAAAAGCTGTTTTTGCCATTGCTTCCATGGCGGATTTTTCTACCACATCAGCAGCGAAAGTCATCGCTTTGACACCATACTGAGCGGCAATCTCAGCAGCTGCGTCATCCCCATCGGAAGCCTTGCGACTCACCAGCATTACATTGGCACCCGCTGAAGCCAGTCCAGCAGCCATAGCCAACCCAAGGCCTTGGGTACCTCCAGTGATAATGGCAGATTTACCTTTGAGTGAAAAAAGAGCAATTCCGGGGAGTTGGGTTGGGTCAAATTCAGACATGTTTTTATTCTTTTGAATTTTTTAATCGAGTAAAGTGTAAGTAGTTGGTAAAGTTCCTATTTAATGCATCCCACTTACTTTTCGCAACTTACAATGAATTCCTACAGTAATTGGGATTTGGAATAAGCAAGACACTTCAACACATTCTCCTCTTCGAAAGCAAGCTTTTCTTCAGCGCTAAGGTTTTTTACCCCAGGGAGAGTATCAAGATAAGTTTCGTCACGTACCAATGTCAGGATTTTCGCCAAATCCTGTGCGGATGGGTTTTCGAAGGTTGTCCAGTAGCTTTCATCCAAACAGGGAATTTGCAAAGGGTCTCGGGTAATCATTTCTAGGCTGAAGGTCATCGAAGGATTATACTTTTGGCACAAGGTCACTGCTTCTTTTAAATCGATAATTCCAGTTCCCAGAGGCACCTCTGATAGCAAAAATCCATTTGAGTATGCTTTAACTCCCATATCTTTCACATGGGTGGAAAATGCAAAAGGAGCTAAAGTCCGGATCACTTCCATTGGTTCCTCGAGCAGCGAGACATTGTTTCCAAAGTCCAGGGTAACCCCTACCCATTCACTTCCAAAGCTTTGAATGAGTTGAGCGAGTTCGGCAGCTTTCCAATCCTTATGATTCTCTACTGCTAGCTTCACTTTGTGTTTTCTAACAATGGGTTCTGCGAGTTGAAGTGCCTTCGTTGAGTTTATTTTGAATTCATTCCACTCCTGTTTCGTCTTGAAATTTTCATAACGTCTTCCACTTAGACAAACCGTCCTCAATACACTTGCTCCGGCTTCTTTGGCTAAAAGCACCTCTTTTTCAAATCTCGAAATATCGGTTTCACTTTGAGGAAGACCTATACTTCCCTCCAAATACATTCCTAAATTTTCTCGCTCATTACGAACCTTTCTAGCGAAGTCTTCAGACCATCCCCCTACTAAAGTCTGAATTCCTCCTGCACCAATTGAATGACAATGCAACATGAAATCAAGCGCATTTTGAAATCCGGGATATTTAGAACTTTCCATCTTTGATCCGTAGCGAATCCCATAGGAATGAACTACAACTCCCATCGGCACGCCTTTTAAACTTTCTGGCAAAACCGAAAAAGGAAAACTAATGGCGGCAGTCGCAAGTCCTGACTTTTTCAAAAACTCCCTCCTACCATAAGAAAATTCTTTAGTACTACTATTCGACTTCATTGGCTGGGACATTTTGAATTAAGGTTTGGGATTGGCTGCAAGTCTTTCCATGTGCTTATTAAGTTCGGCAGCAGACCAAGGATATACCCTGCCCTGATTCAAGTGACGAGTGGAACCTACGGTTTTACCGCTAACAGGTGGTGCTTCATTTCCCCATTCATTTCGAATATAGGTAAGAATTGAGGCAATCACTGCATCATCCATAGTTGAATGAGAAGGCATTACCGGCAAAATCTCAGGGGCATCGTATTTTTTTCCGGCCACTTCGATCGGACCTTCCAATCCATGCAGCATAATCAGCGCAAGCCGGACTTCATCTCCAACCACCCATTCAGACCCTGCCAAAGGCGGGCCCATTCGAGCCGCACCTTTTCCATTATTTCCATGACAACCTGCACAAGAGACCAAATACTTCTGGCGTCCGTCAGCAAATTGCTTCATGGCTTTTTCATCTAGATTTCCAGTAGAAATCACTTTTGCCGAAGGTTGAAAACCAGGCCAAGAGAAAAGACGCTTCAGCATCGCAGCTCTATTTTGGTCAATGGGCAAATCAGCACGTTTAAATAGGAAAGGTTCGCTTTTTAGTGACACCAAACCGGGCTCAACAAAATCTCCTGCCTTAATCGCCATTCCTGCAAGAATAGTGGATTCCTTCCATCCCATTTCCTTTGAATCTGCAATAGCCAAAAGCCCAGTAATCTCTGCTGGCTCCCTATTATTAATGATGGCTGAGGTCAGCATCTCCAAAAAGACTTCCCTATCGGGATTGACCGCTATCCAGTTTTTATTTGCCATTATTTTTTGTAAAAAATGGTATTCTTGATCCTCCAGGCTACTCATAACGGCATCCCTTATCAACGCTAAATGACCATAGTTGTCGATGATTTGGCTTAAAAAATTAATTTTTACTTCAGGTGAAAAGATCTTCGAACTCAGCACCATTTGTACCACAACTTTCTCTGAAGATTTGCCAGCCAGATCCATTGCGGTAGCTTCAAGTTGGCGCAAAATCCAAGGGTCTTTTTCAGCTGAAATTTCTAATTGTCTGAGTGCTGTAATCTTGAGTAGGTCAGTCCCATTTTTCAATACTTCGAACAAAAGAGGAGGATTGACTTTCCCCATTCCTTCCAAGGTCCAAAGCGCATGAAATCGCCCTAACTCAGATTTTCCATTTTTCACCAGATCTTCTAGAAGCCCTACTGAGCTGGGATCATTTTTTTCTACCAAAAGCCGCTGAGCCATATCCCGAAACCAGCCATCTTGATGGGAAAGATATTGGACCAAGTCCTGCATGCTTGCTTGAGAAAGCTTTGGAGTCTTTTTGGGATCAAACCCTTTAGGAACTACCCTCCAAATTCGTCCCATATGACCCGGTGAATCCAAACCTCGCTGAAGGGTTTGTTCTTTCAAATAAGGAGTCATGTAAGAAGCATGTTGGACAATTCCTTGATACATATCGGCAAGGTAAAAACCGCCATCTGGCCCAACTGTAGCATACACTGGACGGAAACGCTCATCAGTGGAAGCCAAAAATTCAGTTCCTGAATTTGGGTCATGTGCTTCTAGAAAAATTCCTTTTTCGATCACCACATTCCGCTTAACAAGATTTCCGGCATTTTCTAGAACGAAAATATTGCCCTGATATTCCTTGGAGAAAAGCTTACTTCGATATACAGTAGGCGCACAGGCCGAACTAAATTCAAAAAGACGTCCGGCAGAATCTAGCGTACCGGGAATATACCCCCTGTTTACAGCAGGATTGGATCGAATGGGAAATATCTTTCGATCGATCGTCAAACCATGATCTATGCCGGTGGAGGGTTTGTGGTTTTTATTTCGGGATAAATAATTGGCCGGTACAAGATCTCCATGTAGTTGGGACCAATTGTAATTGTAAATCAAACGACCCTGATCATCCTGAGAAATCCCCCACTGTCCACGAAACTCGGTGGAATCTCGGATCCAAGACCCTTCTTGAAAGCGATACCGAAGACGAGATTTAGCACTGTAGTACCAATTGTCCAAATTCCGTACAAAACCATTGTCGGAATGCTCGGGAATTCCGTTAGCAGAATAGGTCGAATCCAGTAAAATTTTGGAATCTGCTTTCCAATCTCCATCGAGGTCTTGAGTGATCCACAGCTTATTGTTTTCTGCTACCATGGCTCCGTTTTTGAACAAACCCAAGGCTCTCGGCATAATCAAAGAATCTAGATACACCGTCCGCTTATCCATCAGGCCATCGCCGTCAGTATCCTCTAGAATTGCGACAGAACCAACAGGTTGCTTCTCCTCCGAACCTTCAATATCACTCATGTAGCCACGCATTTCTACTACCCAAAGCCGTCCGTCTTCATCAAAATGAATAATTACAGGAGATTCGACTAAAGGCTCTGAAGCCACTAACTGAACTTCAAATCCAGATTCAATTTGAAAAGTTTTCAACTCTTCTTCTGCTGTCCGTGCAGGACTATCGAGTGTTTCCGGAATAGGTCCGGACTCTTTACAGGACCAACATAGCAACGCACCAACCGCACAAGTCAACAGGAAACCTCGAAACATAGTCAATCAGGTATTTTGGGTTTGAGCAAATAAGAAAGAATGAATCCAACTCATTTGAAAGAAAACTAATTTGGTTTTTATTCTTCTGATTTACAAGAAAAATCATCAAATGGGAGTATTCCAATTTGCAATGGCAAAGTTTGGTTCACTTGAAAGTAAAAAGGAAAGGCTTTCCCTTACTTCTCCTAACTTTGCGTAAAATACCTACTATGAATTTTTCCGACCTAGGTCTTTCTCCAGCGTTGCTCACGGCTATTCAGCGAGCCAACTACGATACGCCTTATCCCATCCAAGTAGAAGCAATTCCTGCGGTTCTGCAAAAAAAAGACGTCCTTGGTCTAGCACCGACTGGTTCCGGAAAAACCGCAGCCTACATCCTTCCCATCTTGCAGCACCTACTGCAGCAAGAGGCTCCTCGCGATCGACAAGTGCCTGTTCTCGTGCTCGTGCCCACCCGGGAATTAGCTGTACAGGTAGCGGAAGTAACCGAAAATTTTAGCCGCTTCCTTCCTCGACGCATCAAGTCCCTCGCCATCTTTGGAGGCGTATCCATCAATCCACAAATGATGAAATTGGGCGGTGTTGAGGTGCTAATTGCTACACCAGGTAGATTGATTGACTTGGTAGGTCGAAATGCAGTAGGCATAGGACGCATTCAAACCCTGGTCTTGGACGAGGCAGACAAAATGCTGCAGATGGGTTTCCGTGAGGAAATGGAACACCTCCTGGAGCTACTCCCTGCCAAAAAGCAAACTCTCCTCTTTTCGGCAACCGAAGGCGAAGAGGTAGCGGGACTCATCCAACAACTTCTCAAAAATCCAGTGCGCGTACAGGTAGCAGCAGAGGATTTTACCCCAGATCTGATACAGCAAGAAGCCTATCGCGTCAGTCCCGAGTCCAAAGGCCCCTTCCTGCGGCAACTCATTCAATCTGGAGATTGGAAGCAAATCCTGATTTTTACCTCCTCCATCCGTACGGCAGACAACCTGGTGGTGAAACTTACTAAAAATGGGATCGAAGCTACTGCCTTCCATGGGGACAAAAGTCAAGGCGCACGAACCGAGGCATTGGCCAAGTTTAAGTCCGGAAAAACACGGGTGCTGGTAGCCACCGACCTTGCGGCTCGAGGAATTGACATTCAAGCCTTGCCTCTGGTGATCAACTACGAACTGCCGCGTTCACCCAAGGATTACATCCACCGCATCGGCCGTACAGGAAGAGCTGGGGTTACGGGTCATGCGATTAGTCTCATCACCCCAGAGGATCAGCACCACTTCAAGGTCATTCAAAAGAAGATGGGCAAATGGGTAACTTTGGTCCCTGCCGAAGCCTTTGGCAAAGAAAGTTCGGAGCCAGAAGAAGCTCCCAACGAATAAGCACTTACAAAAATTCCCAGACACTTTTGTAGCTCCCATTTTCCTCGACATAGCGAAGTAGAGCGTCAAAAAATGCATGCTGTGCCAAGGTACTGCTGTCCCCCACCACAATCAATTTACGCTTGGCTCTGGTCAGGGCCACGTTCAAGCGGCGCTTATCAGAAAGAAACCCAATCTCTCCACGCTCATTAGATCTAGTCAAGGAAATCAGCATCAAGTCCCGTTCCTGCCCTTGAAATCCGTCTACTGTATCGATGGTGATCAGGTCAGCAAAGGCCTTCAAATTGGGAAAAGCATAGGTTTCAAAAATCAAATGACGCAATCTGCGTACCTGCGCCGAATACGGGGCAATCAAGCCAATGGTCCAGCCATTTTCTTTAAAAAGTCCAAATCCTATGCGAAGGACCGTGTCGTTGAGGTACTGGCAGGCAAACTGTGCCTCCTCAGGATTGAAGGTGCTGAGGCTTTCGGATTCTACCTGATCAGTATAACCCGCACCTGCTGTATCGACCCACTCCATGACGGGTTCATCGGGAGAAAAAGCATGCGTTTGCGTATTTTGTGCTGCTTGTAATTTCCCCTCATAAAACTGCTGATTCGAAAATCCCATGACCGTGGCCGGCATGCGGTACTGCACTTGCAGCATTTGCGCAGCGTGGGGATAGCGCTGAATCATTTTTTCAAATAAGGTAGTGGATAGTCCTTGCCGTGCCGCATCGATGGACTTGATGGTGGGAGGAAGTTGGCAGTGGTCGCCTGCAAAAATCACTTTCCTGGCCTTCAATATCGGAATCCAGGTTGCGGCCTCCAAGCCTTGCGCCGCCTCATCGATAAATACCAGGTCAAAGACCATCCCTTTGAGGTGATGCGATCCTGCACCCACCAAGGTGCTCGCAAATACTTGGGTCTTCTGGTACACATCCGTTCGAATGTAGTCCTCGAGATGCTCCGCAAGTTCTCGGATGCGGCTTACTTCCTGGTACAAGAGCTTGCGCTGCGCCCGCTCCTCGGGTCCGAAATTCCGTTTGTATTGCTTGGCCAGCTGCAGGTAGGATTCCGTCTCCTTGCGCAATTTCTTCAAGTCGCGGTAGCTGTCGTGCAGGGCAACTTTAGCATCTAGGGTCTGGTTGAGGATTTTCTCCTCCACGCGAGCGGGATGGCCTAGTCGAAGCGTGGCGATGCCCCGATCTACCAGCTTTTCTACAAGCAAGTCTACGGCGGCATTGCTCGGAGCACACACTAGAATTCGATGATTGGACCGTGTCGCACGTGAGATCGCTGCGATCAAGGTAGTGGTTTTGCCTGTACCTGGAGGGCCATGAACCACCGCCATGTCTTGGGCTGCATCCATCTTTTGGCAGGCCAACACTTGGGAGAAATTCAATTCCGGTAGGTCAATTTTCACTTCCTCCCCAAATACAGGGCGGCTCTCGCCGTAAACGAGATCCCTAAATTTTAAGAGCTGTGGCTCTTCGGTAACTAGCAATTTTTTCAGGGCAGCCTCCATCTCTCGGTAGCTGGCCTCATCAAAAAGTAGGTCCACGCCAAGCCTGCCTGAATCCATCCATTCCGGTACCTCATCCGCTTGAAGCGTGACGATTAGCGTGTCTTTTTTGGCTTGGTTGACTACACCATTCACTCGGAATTCGGGGCTATGGTAGCCATCTTGTGTAGAAAAAAATGAAACAGACTTGCCCGAACTGAAGGAAGAAGGATAATTCGTATCGGTTCGCTCCACCTCGATAATCAGCCGCTCGCCCATGCCGATCTTCGTTTTTTTGAGCAAGATGGGATGCCAGGTGATGCCCTCTTTCTTTTTGTCCGCTATGGTGGTGTTGAGAAACTTCTTTTTGTACTGAGCTAGATCCTCTTGCCGCTCCAGTTGCAGCAGCTTGAGGCCTACCTTAATTTCTTCGAGGGAATTCCGCATGAATGGTTGTACTTTAGCCTTGAAACAAGGGATTATCCCTAGTGTTTGCCTTTCGCTGATTTTAGATGAATTTTCTTGCGCATGCATACCTTTCTTTTGGTCAGGAGGAAATCCTGGTTGGTAATTTTATTGCTGACTTTGTCCGTGGAAAGGAGTTGGGAAATTACCCAAAAAAAGTGCAACTCGGCATACAGCTGCATCGGGCCATCGATACTTACACCGATTCGCATCCTTTGGTCAAGCAGGTGCAATCCTTACTAATTCCACGCTTTGGGCATTATTCTCGGGTAATCAGCGATGTTTTTTTTGATTATTTCTTGGCGAAAAATTGGAAAAACTATTCGGACACTCCCTTGGAAAAGTTCAGCCTGGACAGCTACCAAACCCTTTCCTCATCTCCTTATGAGCTCCCCGAAGCTTTTCTCCGGATGTTTCACTGGATGCAATTGCAAAATTGGCTTTATTCCTACCGCGAAGCAGCAGGCATTCAAGCTGCCTTGGATGGGCTGACCCGTCGGGCCCGCTTCGATTCCAAAATGAATGAGTCTACCCAAGTCCTTTGGGAAAAAGAAGAAGAAATTGAAGCGATTTTCTTCGCTTTTTTCGAAGATTTGGAGACTTTTGCCTCCACAACACTTGCCGCTCTAATCCAACCCCATGATCCTGCTTAAACCCAAACTATCGACCTACATTTCCCTAGGTGCCGTTCTTTTTATCCTTCTGCTTGGCTTAGTCCTCATTCTTCGGGATTTTGCCTACAGCAGAAGCTATGACTTGTGGTTTTACTTGGTGGCGAGTTCACTGCTCACGCTTGTGCTCCTGATGCTGCTGGTCAAAATGATGGCAGGATGGCGGTTTATCTCGGCAGGAAAGGAACATGTCGTGATCAAACTTCCCCTTCGCGGCAGCACCAAAGTCTATCCCGTTACCGAGATTTTAGCTTGGGAGGAGGAAACTGTTCTTGCCAATAAACGGGAGTTCAAACAGGTTACGGTGGCGTTTAAGGACCGGAATTCGATCTCGGTTTCCAACCACGAACACGAGGCCTACACCGAATTTATCAACTACCTCAAAAAGAAGGCACCGAAGCAGCTGGTGAAACCGAAAAAATCCTGAGTTTACTTAGGTTGAAATTCAAGGAGTAAATTACCCCAAAACAAAAAACCGAGCTGTAGGCTACAGCTCGGTTTTTTTATGATATGTGATTCTTTTTTCGCTTAAAAGAGAGTAACTGAACAGCAAAAGTTCTGAAGTCACAACAATTTGCTGTCAACCGTGGACCGTCAACTGTTAGCAACTCTCCTATTCCCACTCAATCGTTGCAGGTGGTTTGGAGGAAATATCGTACACCACGCGGTTGACTCCCTTCACCCGGTTGATGATGTCATTGGACATCTTGGCAAGGAATTCGTAAGGCAAGTGAATCCAATCTGCAGTCATCCCATCCACAGAACCTACAGCTCGTAGCGCCACTACCTTTTCGTAGGTACGCTCATCTCCCATCACCCCTACGGATTGGATGGGCAACAAAATTGCTCCTGCCTGCCAGACCTGATCGTACAAGCCATGATCCTTCAATCCTTGGATAAAGATGTAGTCCACTTCCTGTAGCGTCTTCACTTTCTCCTCGGTGATGTCACCCAAAATACGGATCGCCAATCCCGGACCTGGGAAAGGATGTCTGCCAATGATTTTTTCTGGGATCTCAAGCGCTCTACCCACCTCACGTACCTCGTCCTTAAACAAGGTATTCAATGGCTCCACTACGGAAAGCTTCATGAAGTCTGGGAGACCTCCCACGTTGTGGTGCGACTTGATGGTGGCGGAAGGACCTTTTACCGATACGGACTCGATCACATCCGGATAGATGGTACCCTGGCCTAGCCACTTCACCCCAGCAATTTTATTTGCTTCGTCATCAAAAACCTCGATAAACACACGTCCGATGGCTTTTCTTTTCGCTTCTGGATCGGTCAGACCTTCCAAAGCATCGTAAAAACGCTGTTTGGAATCTACACCAATTACATTCAATCCGAGGTGCTTGTAGGAATCCAGCACCTCTTCGTATTCATTCTTGCGCAACAAGCCATTGTCTACAAACACGCAGGTCAACTGATCTCCAATGGCTCTATGAATCAAAGTGGCGGCCACAGAGGAATCCACTCCTCCAGAAAGGCCCATGACCACTTTATCCGCTCCTATTTTTTTCTTTAAATCCGCAACTGTCGAATCAATAAAAGTATCCGAAGTCCAGTCTTGGTCGCATCCACAAATGCCCACTACAAAGTTGCGAAGCAGGTTTTTACCTTCTGAGGAATGGGTAACTTCAGGGTGAAACTGGATGCCATAAGTAGACTCGCCCTGCACCTTAAATGCCGCTACACGGACCGATTCCGTACTTGCGATCACCTCAAAGCCTGCAGGAACCTCCTTGATGGTATCTCCATGGGACATCCAAACTTGGGAACCGTGGGTCATTTCCTTGAGCAAATCCTGGTGCAAGTCGATGTGATCCAAATTGGCTCGGCCATACTCCCGGATGGTGGAAGGCAATACCTCTCCCCCATACTTGCTCGCTAGCAATTGGGCACCGTAACAAACCCCCAACAAGGGCAATTTGCCACGGAAAGCATCCGTATTGACATCGGGTGAACCTTCGTCCCGCACTGAGCAAGGAGATCCCGAAAGGATGATCCCTTTGATGTCGGAAGTGATTTCAGGAACTTTATTGTAGGGGTGAATTTCGCAGTACACATTGAGTTCGCGCACGCGACGAGCAATGAGTTGGGTGTACTGGGAACCAAAATCTAGGATGAGGATCTGTTGGGCCATGTGCAAAGGTAAGCACTGCCAACCGCTTGCTAAAACCTAGGGGAGAAATTTTGGTAGAACAGGTTCTTGATTCAATTTTTTATATTGATTATCAGCAACTTAACTAAAAAATAAAATCATTTTGTGATTATCCGCTTTTTCACTACTAACCAGAGAAAAAAAGGTTAGAGGTTCAATTAGGTGAGCTGTGGACTGTGGACAGTCAGCTGTTAACGATTATCCGCATTTATAAATAGGAGAACTGAACTACTGGCATAATTGCGGATAATCAAAAAATCAAATTTAAAATCCACTTAGCCACTCCCAAGACTTACTCTTTTTCTTCCTCTCCGAAAAGCGTTTCGAGCGCCACCGCATCGATACCTTTTTCTTCTTGGAGGAATTTTCCAAAGCTAGCGGTACTTCCATGTGTCAAATACACTTTTTCCGCTTCTGTAGCCGTAATCGCCTCAATCAAACCCTTCCAATCGGCATGATCTGATAGCACAAATCCACGGTCTAGGGAGCTTCTTTTCCGAATCCCACGCACATTCATCCAGCCCGAACAACTGGCAGTGCGGTAAGGTGAAAATTTAGACATCCAGGGACTGTTCATCACTGCCGGGGGTGCGATGATTAGCGCGCCTTTGTAAGCAGTCTTAGGCAAGTCTTGATTGACACGGATAGCATCTGGAAGAATAAGTCCATCCGCTGCCAATGCCTCGTTGGTATTGGCGATCACTCCATGCACAAAAACAGGACCTATTTCAGATTGCAGGTGCTGCAAGACCCGTTGGGCTTTACCCAAAGAGTAGGCAAAAATGATGGAATTAAGCCCCTGCTCCGCATTAGCCCTCCACCACTCATTAATTTGATGGAATACGTCTGCTTGAGGCTCCCAGTCGTAAATCGGCATCCCAAAAGTACACTCAGACACAAACTCATGGCATTTGACCGCTTCAAAGGGGGTGGAAAGCCCATCGTCTTCTACCTTATAATCCCCACTCACCACGGCCACCTTTCCTTGGTATTCGAGTCGAACTTGTGCGGATCCTGGGATATGTCCTGCGGGATGAAGTGAAATGCGAACCCCCTGCGCGTGTATGGCTTCACCATAATCAAGGGTTTGCAATTGAATGTCCTTGCCCAAGCGGAGTCTCATCACTTCTTTGGATTGCGCATGTGCCAGGTAATGCCGCATGCTTCTCCGTGCATGGTCTGCATGGGCATGGGTAATCACGGCCTTGGCTACAGGCCTCCAGGGATCGATAAAAATATCGGCCGGAGGGCAGTACAACCCAAAATCGGTGAGTTCAAGGAGGTTCACAGGCTTCGAAAGTTTCCCAGATTTGGGCGTTTCAACTTATAAGTTAGTGGGAATTTTTCCAGGCTTGGCATACGCAAGTCGACCTAAAGATTGCCCACTATGGTATTCATCTAGTCCACTGACCGTGGCGACCCCCATGGCATTCAAGTCCAGCGAACCATCTTCTCGCAGGCCCTTTTCATCTACAAATACCTGTTCAATCTTGGCAATAAGCAGGATGGTCTGGTTGATCGCAAGCGTCTGAGTTTCTACTAGGCTGCAGGCCAATTGCACGGGGCTGTCTTGGACAAAAGGAGCCTGAACTCCGGCTTTGTACTCTTCGGTAAATCCCGTAGCTGCAAATTCACTTTCCTGCCAGCTCGCTGAAGTCCAGTGGGCTTGCACATAGGCATCTGTCCGCACATGATTCAAGGTAAACACACCCGTTTCCAGGATATTTTCCAAGCTATCGCGCTTGACAGTATGGGGACGAAATAGGATTCCTACCAAGGGAGGATCTGCTCCCAAATGAATTAGCTGGGAAAAAAGAGCCAAGTTGGTAACGCCAACTGCATTTTGGGTACCCATCAGGTGCAGCGGCTTGTAGCCTGGCAGGCAATTGATTAAGTTTCTTCGAAACGCAGAATCAAGTTGCGCAAGTTGGGCTGCATCTGCCTGCCACATCAGGTCAAAATAGCTACCTCGAGGGTATCGCAATAGGCAATATCGAGTTGGTCGATGATGTTGTCAGGGTATTGGGTCAGGATTTGAGCTTTGGCAATCTGCACCATCTTCTCAAACCATTTTTCCTCAGGAAGGATTTTGCGGTGGGTTTTCACCCCAAAGCCCAGCATCTCTTTTTTCCAATGGATAAAATACCACTCCATGGTAGGCTGGTGAAAGGCTCTTAGTGCTCTTTTATCAAAAATGAATTTTTCAAAACCACCTGTTTTCACGAGTTCTCCAATTTCCAAAAAGGCTTCCTTAAAATCCTCGATGGGAACATAGTCGGTGAGAAGTTCGCAAATGATAGTTTTTCTAGATCTATTAAACCAAACTCTGGCATAGCGCTGCTCAAAGGCAACCTCGAAGTCCAGAATTCCAGGGGAAGGCAGGGTCTCGTTCATGGCTAACATCGTGGGGAGTTAATAAATTGTTTTTCTGTTGGCAGAAGTGGCCTGTGCTACCTCTTCTTTTACTTCAGTCAATCGAATCTCTAGGTTGGAAGCATATTCCAACGTGGTACGCATCATATCTTGCTGAGATTGAATTTGTTCCTTGAGTCGATACAATTCTTGGTTTACTTCAGCTAACTGCTGTTCGTAGTAGCGTTGGAGCCTTTCTTTTTCAAGTTGGGCCTTAACAAGCTCTTCCTTAAATAGGAGAAAGGATTCAGGTGGCGTCTTCATAATCACAATGCTTTCATCTCGGGACCATACCCGTACTATAGACTTACAAGAATAGTAAATTGTTTTGAATTATTTGAGATGTGACATCCCACCATCCAAATGAAGAATCTGTCCTGTCATCCAGGAAGACTTTTCAGACAATAAAAATACCGTGGCCTCAGCAATATCTTCCGGTCTTCCCACTCGCCCGAGCGGATGCCGCTTGTCGGAAGCTTCTTTTTTTTCAGGGGTAGAAAGTAAGGCTGAAGCAAGGGGAGTTTCAGTAAGTGAAGGAGCGATCGCATTGACCCTGATTTTGTTAGGCGCCCATTCTGCAGCGAGGGAACGCGTAAGTCCCTCTACGGCACCTTTGGCAGAGGCAATGCCCGCATGAAATCCCATGCCTGTTTGCACGGCTACAGTGCTGTACAATACCACCGATGGGGAGCTTGATTTTTTTAATCCTTTCAAGCAAGCCTGAAGCAAGCGGATGGCTCCATAAAAATTAACCTCCATCTCCTGTTTAAAATCGGCAATGCTAATTCGATGGAAAGGCTTCAGGTTGATGGTGCCTGGACAATAGACCACCCCGTCGATAATTTCCGGAAGGCCAGGTAGTTCTTCAAAATCAGTTGAAAAATCTACTGCAGCGGTTCCTTCACCCGTTCTAGAATAACTAAAAATCATTACCCCATTTTCCTGTAGTTGGGCGGCTACTGCTTTCCCTATTCCGGAGTTACCTCCAACTAGAACAATGTTCTTTCCCCTCATCTGTGTACAAGTTTCTTTAGATAGGTAAATCAATCCGGCGCCAATTTGTTTGCGCAAGCCCATAAAAAAACCCAGCTTTTCTGGCCGGGCTTTTTCGTTGGTTTAGTTTACGCTATTTCAAAAGGAGTGGAGAAGCAAATTGCCCATCACGTCTCTTATTTTTTCATGCTGAGGTATTTCAAAAACTCATTTCTGCTTTGTTCGTCTGTTTCGAATTTACCCGAGTAAAAGGAAGTAACCGTAGAGCTACTAGTGTCTTTGATGCCTCTGGAGCTCACACACATGTGGTAGGCATCTAGGATTACTGCGACATCCTCGGTGCCTAGGATTTCACGAAGGTCATTGCCAATCTGCATCGTCAAACGCTCCTGCACTTGAGGGCGCTTGGAGAAATACTGCACAATGCGGTTGATTTTTGAAAGACCAATTACATTTCCATTGGAGATGTAGGCTACATGCGCTTTTCCATAGATGGGCACAAAGTGGTGCTCACAGTGTGAGAAGAAGGTAATGTCTTTCTCCACCAGCATTTCTTTGTATTTGTATTTGTTTTCAAAAAGCTTGGGCTCAGGCTTATTTTTAGGATTTAGTCCTGCAAATACTTCTTTGACATACATTTTTGCCACACGGTGTGGGGTTCCTCGCAAGCTATCATCGCTTAGGTCAAGACCTAGGATATGCATGATTTCCTTAAAATGCTTTTCAATTAGTTCCACTTTGAGGTCGTCGTCCATTTTGAAGGCGTCGTCTCTCAAGGGGGTTTCTAAGGAGGTTCCTACATGCTCATCTCCTATTTCGTCAAAGGAGGCTTGGCCAAGATTAATTCCCATCGTATTCAACATAGTTTCTTTCTGTTTCATAGAGTCGTACGATTAGTTCGTATTTCTGCTCAATCTGCGCTCTCAAAATTTGCCATATCACCACCGCGATGTTCTCGGCAGATGGATTGAGATGCTTGAATTCAACAGTATCTAAGTTTAAATTTTTGTGGTCAAATTTATTCAAGACATGAATCTTGATCAGGTCACTGAGCACTTTCATGTCGTATACGTAGCCCGTATCTGGATCAATCTCACCCTTGAGTTGCACAATCAACTCGTAATTGTGTCCATGGTAATTGGGATTGTTGCACTTGCCAAAAATCTCCTCATTTTTCTCATCTGACCAGGTCGGATTGAATAATCGATGTGCTGCATTAAAATGCTCTTTTCGGAAGATGGCTACTTTCATTGTTGTAGGAACAGAAGAATTTTGATTTTTGTTTAATTTTTACTCAATATTTATTAAACAAAAAATCAAAACCTTACAGGTCAACCAATTAATTTAACAGTTGGTCGCAAAAATAGAGATATTCCAAGCGCAACCCAAACAAAACAATACTGCTACAAACGGAAAAGGAAAGTGGCAGGTTGCAGACAAGTAGATCAATAAGGGAACTCTTTAGGTACCGCTCAGGTTAGACTCCCTATACACCAAGTACTTAACTCCCACGCATGACGTTAGCAACAGGGTTTCTTCTTCCCATTTTCTGGGTTTTGTCTAGTTTGGGTTTCCTTGGAAATCCAAGTCCAGCCTCCTATCACCTAACTTCCCTTCCAAACTCAAGTACCTTGCTTTGGAATCAGCTCACGAAAAGCGAATCCTTGCCTCCCTCCCTTCCCGTGCTGGAATTGGCCTTAAATGGGTATGCACAACTCCAGGACAAGTTAAAAAAGCCCCTCCTCACGGTCATCGATTACAGCCTACCCTCCACCCAAAAGCGCTTGTGGATCATTGACCTGGCGCAGCAAAAAATCTTGCTGCACACGGTGGTTGCTCATGGACGGAATTCCGGTTCCTTACTCGCAGAGAAATTTTCCAACCGCCCCGAGTCCTACCAAAGTAGTTTGGGCTTTTTCCAAACTGGAGAAGCCTATCAGGGCAAACATGGATATTCATTACGCTTGGATGGACTTGAAGTAGGAATCAATGACCAAGCACGCGCAAGAGCCATTGTCATTCATGGGGCAGATTATGCAAAAGAAACGGTAGCTGCGACGGCAGGAAGATTGGGAAGAAGTTTGGGATGTCCGGCAGTACCCCCCGACCTTTCCACGCCGCTCATCAAGTTGATCAAAGAAGGCAGCCTCCTATTTATCTATGGAAAGGATCCCAACTACCTGCGCATGTCCAAATTTTGGTCGCCGCCCTTACCTGCGCAATAACGCCAAGACCTCTGCATCCCGCTTGTAGATATCCACAAAAAATCGAAGCTTTTCGCCTCCTTCTGTCCAAAAGGTAAAATAGAAGATCCCTACAGGAATCTTTCGACTCAGGGTCACGACCTCTTCTTTACCCACCCCCATCGCCTTTACCAGCCGTTCGGAGGTCCAATCTTGGTCACTTTTGAGGAGCAGCTCAGCCAAATCCTGCGGGTGCTGCATGCGAATACAGCCGTGGCTAAAGGTACGCTGCTCTCGGTCAAACAATTGCTTGCCGGGGGTGTCGTGCAAATACACATTGAACGGATTTGGAAACATGAATTTGACCAGCCCCAAGGCATTGGACTCTCCCGGCTTCTGGCGAATCAGGTAGGGAAACGGTTTGGCATTCCAATTGACTTGAGAAAGAGCGACTGCCTGTCCTCCAGCAGTGACCACTTCCATGTTGTTTTTTTGTAGGTAGCCCGAATTTTTTCGAATGGCCGGCAAGGTTTCATTCTTGGCGATGGACGGAGGAATATTCCAATAGGGACTCAGCACCAAATAACTCATTGGAGCTGTAAAAATAGGGGTAGGATGGGTAACCGTTCCCACGATGACCTTGGTCGTAAACAGGGTATCCACCCCGCGGTGATAGACCAGCTGGAAACTTGGAATATTGACTAGGATCGCCTCTTTCTCAAAGAACTCAGAAGGCACCCAGCGCATCCGTTCCAGATTCACTTCAACTTTATCCATCAGTTGTTCCGGAGATTCATTCAGAGAAGATATCGTGGAGGGACCTATCACTCCCTCCGCAGAAATCCCCCTGTCTTTTTGGAAAGCCATCACTTGAATCAAAAGCAGGGAATCGTAAACCTTCCCCTCCTTGGGACTGGCAGCAGAAGCATATCCCCAAAAGGCCAGTCGCTGCCGGATCTCAGGAAGAAAACCGCTAGACTCCCCAAGATGAAGGGATTTGTCCGTTTTGACGGGCTTCCAAGAAATGGGGCTTGACTTGGAGCGGTCTTCGAGTTGGCGCAGCAGCAGCTTCCCCTTTGGATAGCTTGGGTTTTTGGGATACAAGGCTTCCAAGGAGCTGCGCAATTCCTTCCTACGCCAGGCCTCTTCCAAGAGCTGCTCGTATGCCCGCGATTTACTTTTTCTTGGGATGCCCCAAGAGGCTTTCAACCGACTGGGATCTACTTTTCCGATATCCAAATCTTCTGCCAAGGCAAAAAACGCGTCACTAAGCAAGATTTCAAGTTCGAGCAGATCGGTGCTACTTCCAGCCATGCCTGAAGCCTCTTCTTTTTCGATTGCTTCAAAAAAAGTTTCGATGAGCGGCAGATGGTAGTCGCTCGGTTTGAGTCCATCGTACCGCGACTGCCGAATTTCAAAGCGGAGTTCGTAGGCCAACTCGGTTAATTTCTCCTTTTCTGACCAAACGGGAACAAACTGACGCTGCGCATAAAAGGGATACACTTCCTTGATTTCAGAAAGGACCCTCCCTCGCAGCAGTGCTGGCGAAGTTTGGGTCATTTTTTCTAGCGTGATACGCAGTAAATCTGCGTTTACCTGACCCTGTACAGCGGGCACTAAAAAAAGAAAAAGGAGTGCCATGGCTACTCCTTTTTCGATTTCGAAAGACATTTTCTCCAAAAAATTACACATACGACATCCCATCTATTGATTAAAAAACGGATAACTTATCCTAGGAAGTCCTTTTCAAAAAAGAGCAAAACTCCTTTTTACTCTACGTTAAAATCTTGGTAGCGTTGCCCCAATGCCCAAGAATCCTTCAGCATAGCCAAGAATTCTCCCATTTTATGCAAAGGAATCAAATTTGGCCCGTCGCTGAGCGCTTTGCTAGGTTCAGGGTGCGTTTCAATAAAGAATCCATCAATGCCTGTAGCCGCAGCTGCTCGAGCCAGAATAGGCGCAAACTCACGCTGTCCACCACTGCTTCCTCCCTGTCCTCCGGGCTGCTGCACCGAGTGCGTGATATCAAATACCACAGGAGCAAATTGCCGCATAATGGGCAAGCCTCGCATGTCTACGACGAGGTTGTGGTAGCCTAGCGAAAATCCACGCTCGGTCAAACACACATTTTCGTTGCCAGCGGCACGAACCTTACTGACGGCATAGGCCATGTCTTCTGGAGCCATAAATTGCCCTCGTTTGATTTTTACCGCTTTCCCTGTGGCCGCAGCAGCAAGGAGGAGGTCGGTTTGTCGGCAAAGAAATGCAGGAATCTGCAGCACATCGACTACCTCCGCTACCTCGGCAGCCTGGTAGCTCTCGTGAATATCTGTAACCAAAGGAACGTCCAAAGCCTTCCCTACCCGCTGCAACACCTCCAAAGAGGCGTCCATGCCAATGCTTCGAAAGGAGGAAGAAGAGGTTCGGTTAGCCTTGTCAAAAGAAGCTTTAAACACATAGGAAAAGCCATGCTCCTCCGCCCAAGCTTTTACTTTGGTGCCTATTTCCAAGCAAATGTCAAAACTTTCTACAGCACAGGGGCCGGAAAAAAGTACGGGCTTACCAGATCCTAATTCGATTCCATCCCGGATTTTCATTGTATTCGTTGTTCTATTCATGCTTCTTTTTTAGCGAATTGCTCAATTAATGGGATCAATTGTCCTTTGGCATGAAGCAACAGGTCTGCTGCTTCACGGAAGACGCCATCGCCTCCAACAAATGGAGACACATAATCCACCGCTGCACAAACATAGGGCAAGGCATCAGCTGGAGCGATGGAAAGCCCTACTTTGGTCAGCACAGGTAAGTCGATCAAATCGTCGCCCAGGTAGGCAACCTCCTCAAGCGTAAGTTCCATGGTTTCCAGCAATTCGGTCAACTTTTTTTGCTTGTCCTTCACGCCATGGTAATGGAAGTCAAAACGGAGTTCCTCACAACGGTTTTCGACCACTTGGGAGGCGCGGCCTGTGATGGCGCCAACAAGGAATCCTGCCTTCTTGAGGTGCTGTACAATTAAACCGTCCTTGACGTTGTATTTTTTGAACTCCATCCCTTCATTGTCGTAGATAATCCCCCCGTCGGTGAGGACCCCGTCAATATCGGTGATGAGTACTTTGATCTGCTTTGCTTTTTCAAACACCTCCACAGGGACATGCTGAAAGTAGGCTGCTACTATTTTTTCTGTTTCCATTGAATTGAATATAGATCTAGCCTGCGCTGCTCTAGGTTACGCACAGATCCTGCTTTTCGTTGTTTGGTCAATAAGTCGAGGTCCACATCTGCGACAATGGTGGTTTCGGCATTTTCCGAAGCCATCGCCACCGTGGCATCGTGTGGAAAGGAAAAGTCAGAGGGGGAGAAAATCGCCGCCTGAGAATACTGAATATCCATGTTTTCTACTTTGGGCAGGTTACCCACCGAGCCCGTGATCGCCACATAGCATTCGTTTTCGATGGCCCGAGCCTTGGCGCAGATGTTGACACGCAAGAAGGCGTTTTTGGTATCGGTCCAGAAAGGCACAAACAGAATATCCATTTCTTGCTCTGCAAGGATTCGTCCCAGTTCAGGAAATTCCACATCGTAGCAAATCAAGATGCCTATTCGGCCAGCATCAGTTTCGAACACATTGATACCATTACCCCCCTGCAAGCCCCAATAAGCCTGTTCATCTGGTGTAATGTGCAATTTGTATTGCTTGTCCTGGGTGCCGTCTCGCCGACAGAGGTAACTCACGTTGCGCAGCTTTTTGCCATCGTACTCGGGCATGGAACCCGCGATAATGTTGACGTTGTAGGACACGGCCAGGTCACTCATCCGGTTCACAATCTCGGTGGTGTAGTCCGCCAAGTTTCGGATCGCCTCGGAGGCATCCATGTCGTTGAACTCTGCCAACATGGGGGCATTGAAGAACTCGGGCAGCAAACAGAAGTCTGATTTATAGCCCGATACGGTATCCACATAAAACTCCACCTGCTGCATCAAATCATCTACGTTGGAGAATCGGCGCATTTTCCACTGCACCAAGCCAAGGCGGACGATGGATTTCTTGTTGCCGATCAGTTTCTCATCCTTTTCGTAGTAGATGTTGATCCATTCCAATAAGGTAGCGTAGGCACGGGAATCCGTGTCTTCAGGAAGGTATTTGGTAATTACTTTTCGGACGTGAAATTCGTTGGCGAGCTGGAAGGAAAGCACGGGATCAAAAATCTCCCGGTTCTTCACAAAGTCGATGTATTTGCGCGGGGTCATCTCATCGGCATACTTGGAGTAGCCGGGGATACGTCCTCCTGCGATGATGGAGCGTAGGTTGAGGTTCTCGCAAAGCTCTTTTCTAGCATCGTAGAGGCGTCTCCCTAGTCGCATACCCCGGTAGTCGGAGTGTACAAAAATGTCAGTTGCGTACAAGGTATCTCCATCCGGATCGTGGGTATCAAACTTGCCATATCCCGTGATCTCATGGTAGGAATGGTTGTCCCCAAACTTGTAGTAGTCCACGATGATACTCAACGCTGCTGCGATGACTTTTCCATTGTCTTCGATACAGATTTGACCTTCGGGAAAGATGCGGAGTTGATTTTTGAGTTCCGCTTTGGTCCAGGCTCCACCTTGGTTTTTGTAGATAGACACCATGATCTCACGAATATCCTCGTAATCCGAAAGCTTGATATTTCGTAGTCGAAGTCGGTGTTCTAATTCTTCTCTTTGCTTACTCATGGGGCAAAATTACATGAAATCCATTAGATCCTTAAAGGTACGGGTTGTATCCCTACTTCTGACATTTGGAGTAGGCTTTTGTAGCCAACTTTCACCCAATCACCTCCAGCATAGGAGTCAAAAAGAAACCCCTTGCCTCCTAAAAAGCAGACAAGGGGTTTGAAAAAAGAGCAAATAGTTGCTATTCTACCGCGCTAAAGAGCATTTGTCTGAATTTCCAGGCCGTCTGATCGCCATTGCCTGCACCGGAGGTTTGCTTGAAAAGCAATCCAATCACCTTGTGGTTGGGATCTGCAAAATACTGGGTATTAAAGTAGCCACCCCAATCAAAAGTACCTGCACTTCCTTGTCCACCAAAGGCAACTCCTTTGGCAGTCACTACCCCAAAAGCTAGACCATGGTGGTGATCGGTATTCCAGAGGTCTCCCACCTGGTTTTGCATGGCCATCTGGATGGTAAGTGGACTGAGAAGCCGTTGCCCATTGTAGGTGCCCCCATTTAGGTACATCTGAAGGAATTTAGCATAATCTTCTACCGTACTGGACAAGCCAGCACCCCCTGAGAAAAACGTCTTGGCTCCTGATTTGGGGTAAGCTGGGTCATAAAACGTAACTGGATAGGCTTTCCATTTGCCTCCTTGGTAGGTATGTACATCCACTAAGCGATCACCTTGGGCATCGTTGAGGTAAAAACGGGTGTCGTTCATGCCAATTGGATCAAAAATTCGTTCCTTTAAGAACACATCGAAGGGCTTGCCGGAAATAATTTCCACCAAATAGCCCAACACATCTAGCCCTTCGCTGTAGGTGAATTTGGCTCCTGGCTCATGGTGCAAAGGCAGTTTGGCTAGGCGCTTCACACTTTCGCCAATGGTGATTTTCTCCGTCGTAAACAAGTCCATTACGCCAGCCTTGTGGTAGATCATTTTCATCCGTTCATCTCCATCAATCACCCCGTAGCCAAGGCCTGAAGTATGGGTGAGGAGGTGCCGAATCGTAATAACCTTGCTGCTTGGCTTGCTTGTGTAGCTGCTGTCTGCATAGCGAAAAGAAGCCAAAACCTGAGGATTGGCAAATTCAGGAATGTACTTGGAGATCGGGTCATCCAATTGGATTTTTCCCTCCTCATACAACATCAGTATGGCAGTGGAAGTGATTGCCTTGGTTTGGGAAGCGATTCTGAAAATGGAATTTTTCTCCATCTTTTTTCCTTCGGCTACACCTGCAAATCCTTTTGCTGAATGGTAAACAATCTTTCCATCTTTGACAACCATCGCTACTACCCCCGGTACCTCTGATGCTTTGATGGACTCTTCGAGCATCGCATCGATCTTGGCAATTCGGTCTTTCGAAATGCCAGGAACAGGGTTATTCCCTGCAGCACTGATTGTTTGAGCGGTCGCCCCTACCCCTAAAAAAAGGAAGAGAAGGACATAACTTAGAATTTTTTTCATGGTGATTTTGGGTTTGAACAGTATAAAGTAAGCAAAATAAGAAACAAAAAAACCGGATTTCTCCGGTTTTCTAGATGCCCAAATACAAAGGGAAAATCTTTATTATGGCTTGATTTCAAAGTAGTATTCCGTGCCATCTGGGAACATGCCCAAAACCACGATCTCTTCTCCTTTGGAATCCTCCAAGAAGTCGATCATTTCTGCAGCGCTTGTGACACGCTTACGGCCCTTGTCAGAAATCACTGAGGTGATGATAAATCCATTACGAGCACCTGCAGCTCTCCAAGCTTCGTTGCCATTGGACTTGATGACTGCTCCCCCAGCAATTTGGAGTTGATCCTTGGTTTGCTGCTTTACATCTTCCAATTGAAGTCCTTCAAAGGACAGTACCTTTGGCGCTTCTTTTTTGACAATGTTTGTGTCACCGGAGAAATTTTTGAGCGTAGCGGTTGCTTTGAGGGTTTTTCCATCTCTCAAGTAGCTCACTTCCACTTTATCCCCTGGCCGTTTTCTGGCCACAAATTCCTGGAGGTTGGCTACTGTATTCACTGGCTTGCCATCCAAGGCGATGATGATGTCACCTTCTTTCAGACCTGCTGCTTTGCCAGCGGAATTCTCATTGACTCCACCGACATAGACCCCTTGTTCTACTGGGAACTTCTTACCCAAGTAGTCAGCCAGTTCAGGGCTCACGTCTTGGATTTGCACTCCCAAAAGTCCACGCTGCACGGCTCCATGGTTCAACAAGTCATCCATCACCTTTTTGACCAAAGAACTAGGAACGGCAAATGAATAGCCATTAAATGTACCTGTACTGGACGCAATGGCCGTATTGATACCGATCAGTTCGCCCGCCAAATTCACCAAAGCTCCTCCCGAATTCCCTGGATTGACCACGGCGTCGGTTTGAAGGAAGGATTCAATCTGCAGGTTATTTTCTACACCCTGGAGAATCCCAATGTTTCTCGCCTTGGCAGAGATGATGCCGGCAGTGACGGTAGAGTTGAGATCAAATGGGTTTCCTACGGCTAGAACCCACTCTCCAATTTGGGTTTGGTCTGAATCCCCAAACTTGATGAACGGAAAGTTTTCCCCTTCAATTTTCAACAAGGCCAAATCAGTAGTTGGATCGGTACCGACTACCGTGGCTTCGTAGCGCTTATTGTTGTCCAAGGAAATATCCACGCGTGTAGCGCCTTCGATCACGTGATTGTTGGTCACGATGTAGCCATCTGGAGAAATGATCACTCCAGAACCGGAGCTCATCGGCGTTTCTTGTCTTGGATCTCTTGGTCCTGATTCGGGCTGGGGAAACCCAAAAAACTCCTGAAAAGGATCTCGCTGCGTACGTGAACGAGGAGAAAAGGAAACTTGGCTTTTGACGTGCACTACTGCTGGGGTGACCAGCTGAGCTGAAGCAATAAAGTTGATCCCGTCAGGAACAGTAAAGTTCTTGTCACCTAGCAAATTGACAAAACTTGATTTTTGTTTTTCATCAAAGGTGCTGGCATTTTGCGGTCTCATCAAAAAACTCACTCCCGCAACTGCCACGAATCCACCTACCAATGCGGCCACTAGAACCCCGAGAAAGAATTGTTTTTTACTCATTGTTATCGCTTTTTAAAATCTTAATGGTTTACTACAATTTTTTTGTTTTCAATTTTTACGCCGATTTGCTTTCAAGGTATGTTTCCTTAACAAGAAT